>CAYYXK010000005.1:0-49316 GCA_964475625.1 uncultured Thermoplasmata archaeon
AAAGGGCTTATGTGATCATACTAAAGGAGTGAAAAGGAATTTTGTCCCAGAGTCGAATGTACCAAAAAACTCTTAAACAATGCGTGACATAAGATTCTTCAAGGTGATGAAATGAAAGAAAAAAATGTAAAGGTCGTAGTCGTTCTTTTTACACTTATGCTGATGTTGTCAGCGCCGCTTAGCCTTTCTTCGGAGGGCACAGGGTCAACGGACATGAACGATGGAAGCAACAGTGCGAATCAGCCAAGTCCTGATCTCGCCATCGAAAAGCAGATGATATTTTTCCTCCACTATGTGAATGGGACGGAGACTGCCAAACCGTTGCCGGGCGGAGGAAGTACATGGACATATTTCGATACCACACTGGAATGGAACGATGTAAACGTCACAATAAAAGCTTCAGGAACGAATCAGAGATATGAATGGTACCTGTGTCCAGCACTGGCAGGCAACTTCACCACCGATTCCTTTACTTTCAGGATATGGGGGAATGCCAGCGGTAGCGCTTCCGTGAGCGCACAGACAAAGATAAGGGTGCTGAGAGTAAATAGTACTGGAGCAGAATCTCTTATTCATGAGGAAAACTTTGGCAATGTTCCTTATCCGATAAGTCCGACATTGAAGAACTTCACAGCCAATTTCACATCCACAACGTTTTTACCCGGCGAATCCATAAAGATAGAATTCGAGGTCACACCGGGAGTCTCCAACACATTGTTTTTCTATTATGATACGGCAAGGGCAAACAGCAGATTAGAACTGAGGAGCTCAGATTCTTTTAGAATAGAAAACATAAGAACCCTGGATTATCTCGACATGGTGCAGATGAATTTCGATCCAAGTGAATCAAATAAAACTATCAAAATAAGGGCAAACCTCACAGACCCTCTGGGAGCATATGATATAAAGCGGGTGAACTTAACATTGTACGATCCGAACGGCACGATCATACTGGATAATGTTACGATGTGGAAAATAAGCGGCAATCCCGTGGATTACCGTGCAGAATACAATTATACATGGAACTATTCGGCATATGCATCTTTCAGAGGAAGATACAATATATCAATATGGGCTGTGGACAACAATGGGTACAACTGGTATTATCACTTCCAAAACTATAACTTTGGGGATTACTATGAGATTGCACACAGCTATTTTTACATAGGAAAGATGCCCAACTATGCATGGGTAAAGGTGTATGACGACTCCGGAACTCCTTTGGAGGGTTCGGTGGTTCAGGCAGTGCTCAGTGGCTCGGTTGTTAGCTGGAACATCACTAACCAATCTGGAATGACCAACATAACGGTATCTCCAGGAACATACAACCTTAGAGTGCTCTGGCAGGACATCTATGTAGGCGGTGTTGTTGCCAACGTCAGTGAGAACATAACGGAAGACACTCCTATAATTATAAATTGTTCTGTTTACTATCCGATTCTCAGGGCTGTAGATAGCTGGGGACTCCCTCTTGATGGGTCGGTCTTCTACATACAGCATCCGAATGGAACAAAACTTAATCCGATGACAGCAAATGCCGATGGGGAAATCACTCTGTACAGAGCCCCTCTGGGAAACTATTCTGTCGTGGTAAGATGGAGAGGAATAGTTGTTTATGATGGTGTTGTATTTATCGATTCCTCTAACACATACATCCTATCATGCAGTGTTTATCACGTGACTTTCCATGCACAGGATCCGGATGGAAACCCTCTTTCCGATATTGGAATAGCTGTTTTCGATGATTCCACAGGACTTATAATGGACTTCCGGCAGACAGATTTTGAGGGGAACGCCACAACAAGAATACCCGCTGGAACAGTGAGAGTGGAAGCATACTGGCAGAATCTTCTTGTAAACCGTACATCCAACCTCATGATATCTGGAGACGATTATATTGAGGTAGAGTGTGAGATATACACTGTGACTTTCCATGCGTCCGACAGCCACGATCTCCCTGTGCAGAGCGCGCAGATATTCATAAAGACAGATGCAGGGGGAGATGTGATAGATTCCGTAATCACCGATTCAAAGGGAAATGCCAGTTCCGTGCTTCCAAACGGAACTTACTATATGGAAGTCATATGGAACACGGTAGTGGTCAATTCAGGCTATGTAACGATAACCGATACGACAGATGTTATAAATGTGGATTGCAGCATATATTATATAACCTTCCACACTGTAGATTCCCATGGAGCCGATATCTCAAACGCACAGATAACGGTCAAAACATCAACCACGGGTGCATCACTGGGAACAGCTTTCACCGATGACAAAGGCAACGCAACAATCAGACTTCCCATGACGGAGACGGAGGTAGAGGTCTACTGGCATGAAACAGTGGTTTATTCTGGAACATATGTGGTAAGTGGGGATGGAACCTACAGGATTGATTGCAGCATATATTATATAACCTTCCACACTGTAGATTCCCATGGAGCCGATATCTCAAACGCACAGATAACGGTCAAAACATCAACCACGGGTGCATCACTGGGAACAGCTTTCACCGATGACAAAGGCAACGCAACAATCAGACTTCCCATGACGGAGACGGAGGTAGAGGTCTACTGGCATAGCATATTGGTGAATCACTCTATGTATTCTGTAACAGAAGATAGTCAGGTATATGTCAATTGTTCGGTTTACTACAGGACCTTCCATGTGGTCGATAGCGCTTCGGAACCTGTTGAAGGTGCTTCTATAACCATCTGGGACTTCGGAAACAATGTAAGGAAAACAGCAGTAACCAATTCCACGGGATACGCAGAGTTCAGAGTGCCGTCAGCGGAATACAATATGGAGGTGAAATGGATGAGCACGTTGGTCAACCAGAGCACGATATTCATCGATTCGGACGGAACAGATACTATATATTCATTGATATACTATATAACCTTTGAACTCCGAGATTCGAGAGAAGTCCCTGTTTTCGGTGCATCAGTCGATGTATATTTCGAAAAAGGAGGACAGGCAGGCTCCTCATTTACCGATGAAGACGGAAAGACTACCATGAGATTGCCTAAAAATACCTATGATGTAAAAGCGTACTGGGATGGAATTCTGGTGAACGCATCCAGCATCTCTGTTGATAACAATGCAAATGTTAATGTCAGCTGTGCCATATATTATCTGGAGATCACCTCTGTTGATTCGCACGAGACTCCTCTAATAAATGCTCAGGTTCTGGCCCTGAGGGAAGGCATGACTAAAAGTGCGGTTAGAACGGACAGTGCAGGCAGAAGTGAACACAGACTGGCCGTGGGCACATATGACGTACGTATATTCTGGCAGGAGACGCTGGTCTATGAGGGCAATATAGAACTCAACGAGGATATACAGACAAATGCCCGCTGCGAGGTCTACTACCTAACGGTATCTTCTAAAGACTCGGGAGGGACTCCTGTGAAGGATGCATTTATTTCGGTCACATCTGCCAACGGCATGGTCTTCTCCAAATACACACCGGAGAATGGAACAGTAACATTCAGATTGGCTGTCGGAACATACGATGTTTCTGCCAGATATAGGGGAGAATATCTTCTCACAAGTGTGGATGTATCCTCCCGCACCACAGTGGATCTCAGTTCGGACTCGGAGATTTCCTTGAAGTTCGATGAACACCCATCGCCGATATATGCAACCAACCTCTTCTACATAATACTCGCAGTCATAGTGTTGATGGCAGGCACGGTCTATTTCTTCATGAGACAGAAAAAACTGGATAGCTCAATCTCCGAAGAAGGAGGAGAATTGACAGATGATGCAGAGGACGCGGACATGGAGGAGAAAAACAAAGAAGTGTAATTCAAACCTATTAAAAATATTTTATTTTTATAAATTCTATATTCCATCATGCTTGTTTTTGGTACTTCTGTGTACTTACGAATTTTAAGAAAAACTAAAACTCTATTTGCGATAAGTCTCTGTGAGAACTCCCTCCCCTTCTTCTTAAAGCGTCATCGTCCCCCATAAGATGGACTCCTCTCCATGTCCTCCTCGCCGGATATCCTCGTCTGCTTTCCAGAAGGGGGCGCTATCTTCCCATCGACGGAGGCAGCGCAGTTGACTACGACTCTCACGCAGAAAAGAAAGGATGCGGGGTTAAAGAGTTTTGCTCAGTCCAGCAGGCCCTTCTCTTTCAACAGCGGGCGGGCATCGACATAGTTCTCGGAAAGACCTGCCTTATCCTCTATTCCGAGGGCGACTGCCATCAGCTGGGTGAAATACAGGACCGGCATCTGCTTGAAATCAGGGTGAATTTCCTTTGTGAGCTTCTGCCTGTCGTCGAGATTGAAGGCACACAGAGGACATGCCGTTATCATAAGGTCCGCTCCCGCCTTCCTTGCAGCATTTATTATCGCATACGCCCTGTCCGCCACGATTTCCTTATTTCCGCCGACGGTATGATATGAGCCGCAGCATAGGGATTTCAGGGGATTGTCCGCGACCTCTCCGCCGAGGGCTTCCACGAACTTCTCCATTATCGTCGGGGCCTCCGGGTCGTCAATTCCGACCTCTTTAGGTCTCAGCAGGTTGCATCCGTAGTATACGGCGATCTTGAGGCCTTTGAGAGGCTTTTTCACCATATCCTCGAGCCTGTGGAATCCCATGTCCCTGATTATTTCAAGGAAATGGACCACCTCCACATTCGCTTCATAATCCTGTTCCCGATCCATGAATTCGTTTATGGTCTTCAGGGTCTCCGAGTTCTCCTTTACGAGAAGATTTGACCTTTTCAGGACATTGTAGCACATGGAACAGAATACCACCAATCTGTACTCATCGTTCACCAGGCCTTCCTGATTCATCTCCTGTATGCGCACAAGATTCCGTATGGGAGCAACATGGTGCATCAGATCGTCCGCCGTGAGAGATGAGACTGCGCCACAGCAATTCCATCTGGGTATCTCCACCATCTCAAGCCCCACGGCCCTTGCCGATTCCACGGAAGGTGTCCCGAACTTCTCGGGAAACTGCTTCAGTGTACATCCCGGATAATATGGATATTTCTTCATCATGATCACCCCGTATATTTCCTCATGGCGCTCACCAGCGCTATTGCCGGCAGATTCCTCAGTTCCTCGGGGTCTATGTGGTCTATGTCAAGGTAGTTCATGTTCGTTCTCAGCTTTATCTGCCTCAGGGCCTCGGTAACCTTCGAAAGGTCGACTCCCCTCGGGCATCTTACGGTGCATGTGTAGCATGAGGCGCATACCCATATCGCTTTTGTTTCGAGGACATACTCATCGCCGAGTTGAACAAGCCTCATTATCTCGGAAGGCGGTATGTCCATCTCCTCGGCAACCGGGCAGCTTGTACTGCATATCCCGCACTGCTCGCACAGCGTTATCATGTCATTCGTCAATTCGTTAATCCTTCTTGTGAATTCTTCGTTCGCTGCGCTCAGCTTTATGACCCTTGTCACTGCATCGCCTCCTTCTCTTCCTTCGCAATCCGTGCGAGCTTCTTTCTCTTCTCCTCAGGTATGTTTCCCAGTTTTCTGGTGATATCCGACATCCTGTTCGTTTCGTTGACGAACCTCGAGAACATCACCGTGACATACTGACTGAAGAGCACCCTCTCCTTCTCGATTCCTGCCTTATCCAGCATGGATTTGAGCTGCTCGACCTGCTTTCCTATGACTTGGCCCGTTCCGGGGAAGGGAGACACCGCCGGTTCGCACTCGCCTAGCATTATGCCGTCCGCACCCAGTTCAAAAGCCCTTGCCATCATCTCGGGAGTGGCCCTTGCGCTCGACGGTACCCTTATTATAAGGACATCGGGAGAGTATGTCATCTTGGCCGTCCCCACTCCGTCGGCCAGCCTGTATGTGCACATATCGTCCGCAAAGAGAATTATTCTGTTCTCTCCGGGCTTCTTGTCCTCCAGTGCCGCCTCTATCTCCTCCATTATCTTCGCATTGGTGAATACCTTCAGGTCTATCGCATCCGCGTGGCACGAAGAGATGCACGCTCCGCATCCCTTACAGGAAGGTGTATTGACCGCGGCCATACCGCCCATCATCGCGATAGCGTTTGCCGGGCATGCCTCGACACACATTCCGCAGCCATCGCAGAGGCCCGGGTCTATGGCCGCCTTTACCGGGCTGAGCTCGAATTCGCCCCTGTTCATCAATCGTATAGCCCTTGCGGCCGCTCCGCTGGCCTGAGCCACACTGTCCGGTATGTCCTTCGGGCCCTGTGCCGTACCTGCTATGAACACTCCTTCGACGGCGGTATCGAGCGGTTTGAACTTGGCATGGGCCTCCTGAAGGAATCCGTCCGGCCCTCTGGGAAGCTTTAGTTTCTCGGCTATCTCTATCGTCCCCTCGCTGGGCCTCAGCCCTACGGACAGCACCACTTGGTCGAACTCGCCCTCGAGTATGTTTCTTGTGAGCGTGTCTTCCACTTTTACGATTATCTTCTTATTGTCCGGGTTCTCTCTAAGTTCTCCCGGCCTTCCTCTCACGAACTTTATGCCCATCTCCTGAGCCCTTCTGTAATACTCCTCAAATCCCTTTCCGTATGCTCTGAGATCCGTATAGAACATATAAATGTCCCTTGACGCGTCCATGTGCTTCAGCATGAGCGCCAGCTTGGTAGCGTACATACAGCATATCCTCGAACAATAGAGGTTGCCGACCTGTGCATCCCTTGAACCCACACACTGGACGAAAGCGATGCGCTTTCCAAGCTTCTTTATCATCTTACCCTCACCCATATGGACCAGTATCCTCTCAAGTTCCAGTGCATTGAGGACATTCTCGAATTTTGCGTATCCGTACTGGGGTTTCAGGCGGGCATCGAAGATATCGTATCCCGTTGCGACTATTATCGTATCCGCCTTTACATCTATCTCCTTCGGTTTCTGATCGTAATTTATGGCGTTGACATGGCAGACTTCGGCGCATTTCCCGCAGGCAAGGGGTTCAAGCCCGAGACATGCGTTCTCATCGAGCACATGTGCATGAGGTATCGCTATGGCGGAGGGGAGGTATATCGCCTTTCTGAGCGTGAGGCCCATATCGTGCTCGTCGGGCACTATTACGGGGCATACTTCGGTGCACTGATTGCAGGCCGTGCATGCTTCGGCATCGACATATGTGGGCTTCTCCTTTATCTTCACCTGAAAATCGCCCACCGTACCGCTTATTTCCTCTATTTCCGAGTACCTATAAAGGTGTATGCCCGGATGCTCCATGACATCCGCCATCTTGGGTGAAAGGATGCAGGAAGCGCAGTCGTTCGTGGGGAATGTCCTTGAAAGCTGTGCCATGTGGCCGCCGATGGCGGGCTTTTCCTCCACGAGATGCACTTCGAAACCCGCATCCGCTAGGTCCAGCGATGCCTGTATCCCGGCTATGCCCGCACCTATGACCAGCACTGACTTTCCTATGGGAATCTTTTCTGCCTGAGCGGGTTCCGCCTCTTCCATCCGTTCCACGGCCATCTTGGTCAGCAGCTTCGCCTTCTCGGTTGCCTTCTGCCTGTCCTCGAAATGGGGCCATGCGCTCTGTTCCCTTATATTGGCCATATCTATCATATATGGGTTCAGTCCGGCTTTTGCCGCGGCTTTTTTGAACGTTTCACCTTGGAACTGAGGGGAACATGCCGCCACGACCACTCTGTCCAGATGCTCGTTCTCTATGTCCTCTATTATAGCCTTCTGTCCCTCTTCGGAGCACATGTGAGATATGCTCCTTACAAGGGATACATCCGGGAGCTTCTCCGCATAATCCGCGACCTGATCCACATACACCGTGTCCGAGATGTTCCCGCCGCAGTGGCAGACATACACGCCTATTTTCGGCTTCTTTTTTTCAGCCATATCAAACCCTCGTCAGAGGATGTCCAGCATCCTGGCGATTACATTCTCGCCTCTGTAATCCGGTAGAAGCATCGGTGAGACGCGTTCTCTTGCGATTCCGGCCTTCTCTAGCTCAGCGGTGAATGAGCTCACGTGGGAAAGTGTGAGCTTTCCGGGCTTTGAGTTCTTGCTCGCCCACTGTGCGGCGCTTATTCCGGCCCTTCTTCCGAATACATTGTAATCAAGAAGTGAATTTCCCATCAGCCTGTTTTTGCCGTGCACTCCGCCCTCCACCTCTCCTCCTGCGAAGAGACCGGGTATCGTGGTGAGTGCGTTCTCGTCTATCTCCACCCCTCCGTTCTGGTAGTGCAAGGTCGGATAGACCAGTATCGGGTCCTTTGTCATGTCTATTCCGAAACGCTTGTACATCCTGTACATTGCATCGAGATTTCGCCTTATCGCACCCTCTCCTTCTATTTCCTCGATCATCGGAGAATCGAGCCATATGCCGTGCATTCCAGTGGGAGTCTCAACACATTTTCCATTGGCGCATTCGCGTATGAAAGATGCCGCCTCCACATCTCTGGGTTCCATCGGGAAGACGAAAAGCTCTCCGTCCTTGTTCACCGGCTGGGCACCCATTCCTCTGACCTTCTCGGTTATGAGAAGGCCGACTATCTGCTCGGGATATGCCGCACCTGTCGGGTGGTACTGCACCGTGTCAAGGTCCCTAAGCTTCGCACCTGCTCTGTATGCCATGACAAGCCCGTCCGCCGTTGCACCGTAGTGATTGGTGGTCGGGAATCCCTGAATGTGGAGCCTTCCGAATCCTCCTGTCGCAAGGACCGTCGCCTTTGCCCGGACGACATAATACTGCTCCGTTTCCATATTGAAAAGCACCGCACCCGCGACATTCCCGGAATCATCCTTCAGAAGTTCCACGGCAGGACTGAACTCGGCGACCGGTATGTTCCTGTTCCTGAACTCATCCCGTATGACCCTCATTATCTCCATTCCGGTGTAGTCCTTTGCGGAGTGGAGCCTGAACCTTGAGGTTCCTCCTCCGGGCCTCTCTATGTAATTCCCGTTCTCATCCTTGTCATACTGGACCCCGAGTTCCTCGTGCCATTTCAATATGGAAGGCGCATCCTTGACGAGCGCTTCCACTAGGTCCGGTTTATTGGCGAAATGTCCGCCACCTATAACATCAAGATAATGTCTTGCCGGACTGTCCTCCGGAGTGTCGGCCGCCTGTATCCCTCCTTGGGCCATCATGGAGTTCGCATCCCCGTGTCTGAGCTTGGTTACCATGAGTATGTTCTCGGCAGGTATTCCGTTATCGTTGGCCCAGAGAGCCGCTACGGTCCCTGCACCTCCGCCACCGATTATCAGAAGGTCCACATCGTAGTCTATCTTGTTCAGGTCGATATCCTTCTCTGTTATCAGCGGGTATGCTTCGAGGAGGTCCACAACCTCGTGAGGAGCTATCTCTCCTTTGTTCGGACCTATCTGAACGGCTCTTTTTCTCTCCTTCTTGTAATCGGGATGATATTTGTCGAGAACATCTTGCCTTTCTTCCATGCTCATTGCGGCGAAGCTCCTCTTCATTCTGTCGGCACGGGTCTTTTCCACCTTCTTTATGGACTCACGCATCTCTTCGGTATATCCGTCTATGAGTTTCATTCCCCGTTCACCTCCCCTCTGGGTATTTTCTGTATGTCTCTGGCCACATATTCTGATTCAAGTGTCTTTCTGTCCATATTCTTCAACTCCTCGATCTCGGAATCGAATTTTCCTTCCTCGATTTCCTTGAGCCGGTCAATAAGATGCTGCGGTACCGGAGAAAGATACTTCCCGTACAGCCTTCTGGCAAGCTGTGCGACATGATAATGAGTTATCTCGGCAGGACACCTGACCACGCAGAGGCCGCACTGGATACAGTCGAATGATAGCGAGGACACGAGCTTGTAGTCGCCTCTTATCGATGCCTGTATGTAGTCCATGACATCGAGTTCCTGAGGGCAGGCCTTGGTACATGTGTTGCATGAGACGCACCTGTTTATCTCGGGATAGTACTCGGACAAGACGTTCTTCTTCGGGTCCATCTCCTCTATGTCGTACTCCTTCCTGTTGGATGGGACAAAGGGAAGCTGTGCCAGATACATCCCGTCTTCCACTGTTGTCTGACAGGCAAGGGCCGTCCTGAGCTTGTACTCGCCCTTGTTCCTGTAAACCGTGGCGCAGGCACCACAGAAACCCGCCCTGCATCCTGATCCTCTTATGAACCTGTATCCCGCATACTCCATGGCCTTCATTATCGTAAGACCGAAAGGAACTTTGTACGCCTTTCCCATTATATACACGGTTATCATTTTGCTCTCTTCAGCCATTTCATTCCTCCTCGTAGTTATATCCTGTTTCAAACGCCTTTTCATTCAGGTCCCGAACCTTCGCCGGAACCATCTCAACTATGGATTTCTTTATGCTCTCTTTCGTCAGACCTATTCTGTCGCCCACTACCTTGGATATGAAGCCCACCATGACGATGTTTGTCACTATCTTGTTTCCAAGCCCCTCGGCAAGATTCGTAGCCGGAATCTTATGGAACTCGGAGACCTCCGGCATCTCGTCCAGATGAACGAGATTCTCCTCTATTATCAGAGTCCCTCCCTTCCTCATGTTCGGAAGATAGGTTGTCTTCGCTTCCTGCGACATTATAACCAGTATCTCGGGGTGCAGAGGATAGGGGTAATCCACTTTCTCATCGTCGACGACTATTCCGGACGCGGATGCTCCGCCCCTTGCCTCGGGCCCGTATGCCTGTGTGAACACCGCCTCCTTTCCGTCATAGAGGGAGAGCGCTCTTGCAATGACCAGTCCCGCAAGTATGACGCCCTGACCTCCGAAACCTCCTATCTGCATCTCTATGCGGGCCATCACTCGCCACCTCCGATTATCTTCGAAAGGGTCTCAAGGTGTCGTCTGTGTTCCAGAATCCATGTGGTTCTGTCGGCCTGACTCGTCTTCAGGAATTCGCTCTTCTTGAGTTCTTCAAGCTTATCCTCGAAAGTCGGCTCATCCGGAGCGTCCATGAATTCACCGACTATGAACTTCTCACCCGGCTTTATGACGCCGTCAAGCGGGCTGGGGTTCTCCTTTATGACCGAATTGTTCCTGTAATACATCATGGAATCCACAAGACCCCTCATTCCGTTCCTTCTTCCGAATGTGGTGGGGCAGGGGGACATTATCTCCACTATCGAGAAACCTCTCTTTGTCAGTGCCTTTTCGATGGACTTCTGAAGCCTTCTCTCGTGTACGACAGTCCATCTTGCGACATATGCCGCTCCCGCCACCGCCATAAGACCTGCGATATTGAAGGGGCTTTCTATGTTCCCGTAGGGTGATGTCGTTGTTATCGATGACTCCGGTGTCGTGGGTGCCAACTGTCCTCCGGTCATTCCGTAAACATAATTATTGACTGCGAGGACCGTTATGTTCACATTCCTTCTCGCAGCATGGAGTATGTGATTTCCTCCTATGGAGAACAGGTCTCCGTCGCCGCTGAACACCGTTACATTCAGTTCCGGCCTTGCTGCCTTCAGTCCCACCGCGAATGGTATCGCTCTTCCGTGCGTGGTATGAAAAGAGTCCATCTTCACATATCCTGCCGCCCTTCCGGAACATCCTATTCCCGATACCATCACGGTTTCCTGCGGGTCCATGCCGACATTCTTCAAAGCTCTGAGATAGGCTCCGAGCGCTATGCCCAGACCGCAGCCGGGGCACCATACATGGGGGAGCCTTTCCGTTCGTAGATAATCATCCAAGGGATGCATCTGCGCCTTATGAACCGGCATCGTAAGCCTCCTGTATTCCTTTAAGGATCTCTTCGGGCCTGTGGGGTTCTCCACCCATCTTTCCGACGAAGGTAGCGCTCTTCCCTATCGCTCTTTCGACCATGATGAGCGCCTGTCCCTGATTGACCTCCGCCACAACAAAATTCCTGTCCTCGTATTTCTTAAGAAGCTTCTCCGGGAACGGCCATACTGTCTTGAGCCTTATGAGCCCGGCCTTTATTCCCTTCTCGCGGGCCAGTACTATCGCCCTTCTGGCAGACCTTGCGGTTATTCCGTAGGCCACCACAATGACCTCCGCATCTTCCGTCATCACTTCTTCATAATCCATGATCTCATCGGCATGCTTTCGTATCTTTTCAACCAGCCTTTTTACGAGCTTTCCCTGAGCCTCCGCAGTTATCACGGGCCTTCCATACTCGTCATGTGTCAGTCCCGTTGAGTGAATCATGTGCCCTTCGCCCACTATCGGCATCGGGGGTATGAGGCCCTCATCAGGCATGAAAGGCGGATGCGGGGTCTCTTTCGGTTTCTTCCTATCCACTTTCTCGATATCCTTTTTCGGCGGTATCCTGACCTTCTCAAAGAGGTGTCCGGTCGATTCGTCCATTAAAAGCACCACTGGCTGCCGGAACTTCTCGGCAAGATTGAAAGCCCGTATTGTGAAGTCAAAACATTCCTGAGGTGACTCGGGTGCCAGTGCTATTGCCTCGAAGACTCCGTGAGAACCGAACTGGGCCTGCATGAACTCGCCCTGACCGAGAAGAGTGGGAAGTCCTGTCGAAGGCCCTGCCCTCTGGACATTCACTATCACCGTTGGTGTCTCGGTCATCATTCCCAGGCCATAGTTCTCCATCATCAGACTGAATCCGGGGCCGGATGTGGCGGTCATGCTCTTCTTGCCACCCCATGATGCACCGAGTATAGCCGCTATGGACGCTAGCTCATCCTCCATCTGTATGAATACGCCGCCCACCTGAGGAAGCCTTCTGGCCAGTCTTTCCGCCACCTCGCTCGACGGGGTTATCGGATAACCTGCAAAGAACCTGCACCCTGCGGCGACAGCACCCTCTGCAGCGGCCGCATCACCGCTGAGAAAATATTCACCTTCAAGGGTCTCACTGCTCACTTTCATCCCCCTCTTTTTCTGTTTTCACAAAAATTGCAAAATCCGGACATATCCTCTCACAGAATCCGCACCCTATACATATATCAGTAGGTGGGGTCTCCACAAGTTCCGGTGGATGATATCCCTTTTCGTTTATCCTCTCTGACTGTACAAGAACTTGTTTCGGACAGAAAGCTATGCACAGCCCGCAACCTTTGCATCTCTCCTCGACGACATAGACCTCTCCATGCGGAAGCTGGGAGGTTCCCTGTTCCAGGAGCTTCTTTGTTTCTGTTTGCGTTACCATCTTAACGCCTAAGCCGGGCAAAATCCTTTTCCTATATAACCGTATTCTTGCATTTCATGTCGCAAAACGATAGTACGACCGATTTCGTCGTCGATTTTGCGATATATAACATTCTTTCTTTTTCTATTTTTTTATGTATTTACTATTCTTCCATTCGAGGACGGGGTCTTCCTTCATCTCCTTTCGAACGGATAGATATATCCCTGTAACCCCTGTTCCGGCGGCGGCGGCACCTATTACAAAAAATAACATCCCCGATGCCTCGGAATATACCTCCGTCGCAGGAATTTCCGGGTTCATTCCTATGACCGGATCGTATGAGATGTCCTCTCCGCTTATTGCCGGATATGATATGTATACCACGAATTTCTCATCCTCCATGGTATAGTAGGATTCCACATCTGTCATATCTCCCCCTATCGTTGCATAAGACTCCCACAGATAATGCCCTTTTTCCTTATCATCGAAGACTATGTCCATTCTTTGCTCGGGCATGGACAGAGGCTCCAAGTGCTCTATGTTCGGCATACCTGTGCCAGGAGCTATTTTCCTATTCCCCTCCTGGCCGTAAATACAGTAATTCGATGCGGAAGGCATGTAGATGCTCTGCTTGAGAGCTATCCTGTCCACTCCGGCTTCGTTCTTTAGTATTTTAAAGCCTATCTCTATCTTCGCCTCGTTTCCTCCGGATAGATTGTAAACTCCTTTCGAGTTGCGAAATTGCATGTTCTTCTCCGGAACCGTTATATTGAATGACACTTCGCACCATTGGCTTACGATGAATGACTGCGGATTCCCTATCGGATTCTGGGAAGATAGCGTTTTTCTTGCATCCAGTGTTGACTCTATATGTATCCGCGTATAATCTCTCTGTTCAGTGGTATTTACCTGCCAGTCCGCCGAAGAAAAGTCCGCACGAAGTATCCAGTTGGAGCCGAAAGAATCCGTCGAAGAATAGCCCATGAGGGCCTCATAGCGGAGGTATATCCTCTGCCCTCCCGGAGACCCCGCTGATATCTCCGGTTCCGGGCCTATTGAGAAAGTGAGATTGCCGGTATTGATGGATACGGTGCCCCCAATATAGTGGATGTCCGATGCATGGGCCGGAGCGCTCAGCAGGGAGATGAAGAATAATGCCGCGAACATCAAAGATAGAACTCTCGTTACATCACCATGTACGAATGAGCGTGAGACTAAATATGGGTTTTGGTGCATTCCTCTAATTATTCTATTTTGATGCTTAGAGAAATGCAGGAAAGATAGAGGAATGTACCAAAAATTGTTTATATTGTGAAATCGAAGGAAGAATTAGAAAAAGAGGTGATTGAAATGAAACTGAAGATAGGAATTGCGGTCCTGCTTGCAATGGCGGTTCTGGCCCCTGTGGCTTCTGCAAGCATAACACCCCGAGATACGAACATAAGCCCCGATATGCCGGAATACGATATGTGGAAGCAATGTATGGACAAAGCGGAAAATGCACGTATGTTCGGGCTTTTTACATATGATGCCAACACCGGCGAGGTGAGCGGACGCTTCGTAGACTTCATTATATCTGACAACGGCGTGGTCAGTGACTATACGCTGAAAACAGAGAAGGGGGACTACACGGTGTTCGCCGAGGCATATATGGAAGAGTTCACTCCTGCCGGCTCGCCGCTCATGGAAGGTGCCATGTTCCAGTATTCCGCAGATGAAGGCCTTCTGATGGCACACAACAATCCTGCCGGACTTCTTCACTTCACAACCATGGTCGGTGGCAATACGGTGATATATGACCTTGCGGACGGATACACTGCGAGGCTTCTCCCGGACAGTTATAATGTGGAGATAACCGGGACCGGATTCACAGGATATATCATAAATGGAAACTCCAGTATAACCATAGAAAACAGCACCGTTACGGTTGAACTCTATGGTGCATCTCAGAGCCTGTTCAGAGCCATGCCGAAAGAGAGTGTGGTGGCAGAGAAGAACATGGAAAAGATATCCGAGAAGATAAACGAAGGCAAGATAATAGGAGAGATATCCGTCAGCGGCTATGAAGGGGAACATGAGATCGATTCCATGAGATATCAGAATAACATGGAATTGAAATTACAGAGGATGGAGCAGAACAGGATAGAGATACAAGTGAGCGGAGATTTCAATGAGGGCAAATGTATAGTGATAAACACTGATAGCGATACCGTAAGTATCTCAGAAGGACAGAAGATACAGGTGAGTTTCGATGGAAAGGTCATGGAAAGGGCCGGGAACATAGATGAGGTTCTCGACGCGAACGACGCGACACCGAGATACTATGTGGAACAGGGCGATAACGGCTACCAGATATCCGTGTATATCCCGCATTTCTCCGAGCACACGATTACCGTCGAGAGTGTTGATGACGACGACAGTACGGGCGAGAGCACGATTCCGGGATTCACTGCGCTCGGAGCTCTGGGTGCACTGGCATTGGTCGGAGCTCTTCTTCTGACACGCAGAAAGCTCCGTTAATCCCCTTATTTTTTCCTATTTCTGAACCAAAAGACATAAAGATGAGATGTCTTTGCCGATTGTATGGATGCTGCAATGATAGCGCTCGGAGCGACCTCCTGCACATTATTCGTTCTATTTTTCATGATTTTTATTCCATCTGTATCCGTTCTCTTTCTTCTTTTGGGAAGTGCGAGGCTACGAGTATGCGCCGAATTCCATCCTTCATTTCTTCCGATGACCTTTTCCGGCGTTTCACCAGCCGTTATCTGGTGGAGGTGGGCCTCTGAAAGAACTTGAACACAGGAGAAGGATATATCAGTATGTTTACGAAAACCCCGGTGTCCATTATCGGCGGATATCGCGGGATTTGGACATACCTTTCGGTTCTCTGGACCATCACCTCAGATATCTCATCAAAAAAGGGATGTTGACCGAGATGAAGGACGGAGGATACACGAGATACTATGCTGCGAGATTCATAACCCCAGAAGAAAAAATGATACTCTCGATAATAAGAAAGGAACTTCCGCGGACGATAGTCCTTTTCATAATGGAACGCGGAGTGGCCAGAAATACGGACCTGAGCAATGCATTCAATGTTTCGGGGGCAACCATATCCTACCATCTCAAAAGAATGGTGGAAAAAAATATTCTTTCCGTCAGACAGTCGGGAAGAGAACGGATATATGAGATAAAGAATCCCGAAGCGGTGATGGATGTTCTTATAAAATACAGAAAGAGCTTTGCGGATGCGCTCACGGACAAGATCATACGCTCCTGGACACTCAAAAAAGAAAGGGGGAAAAAGTAATAAACAGCCTTCCATGCGCCGTTGTGCTCTGGTTCATATTCACCACTCCGGTTTGCAATCTCAACTGCCGGTACTGCGGAGGTACGATACCCGACGAGGTGATGCCCCACGAGATTACCTATACGCTCGATGAGCTGAAGGAATTCATGGAAGGAGACCCTGATGCGGACATAGCGTTTTACGGGGGAGAGCCCCTGCTTAAAATGGACTTTATGAAAAAAGTAATGGATGAGGTCCCGGCACGCAATTTCTTCCTTCAGACAAACGGCATTTTCCTCAATCTTCTGGATGAGCGGACACTTAAGATGATGCATACGATCCTAATCTCTTTGGACGGAGGTGAGAGCATTACGGATTATTACCGCGGAAAGGGCATCTATAAATCAGCGCTGAAGAATGCGGAACTCATAAGGAAGAGAGGTTTTGAAGGAGACATGATAGCCCGTATGGCAGTGTCTCAGGAGAGTGACATATACCGTGATGTGATGCACCTTCTTTCACTCAGGCCTTTCGACCATGTGCACTGGCAATTGAATGTGGTTTGGGACCCTGACGATTCATGGAAAGACTTTCACACATGGTTGAAAGACTCCTACTATCCGGGTCTCGAAAAACTGGCCGATTTCTGGATAGACAGCATGGAAAAGAGAGGAGTCGTTCCCGGTATAGTTCCCTTTCAGGGCATAGTTAAAAGACTTCTCGGCCTTGAAAAGCCCGGACTGCCCTGCGGTGCCGGGAGAGATGCCTTCGCTATAGCCACCGACGGAGAGATACTGGCCTGCCCGATAGCTGGGGAATTCGAATGGAACCATGTTGGAAACATAAAGAAGGGGGTCGAAAATGTGAAAAAGGTCTTCCAGGATGAACCCTGCCCTTCCTGCGAATATTACGATGTTTGCGGAGGCAGGTGCCTCTTTGCGAATAAGGAAAGGCTGTGGGGGGAAGATGGCTTCAATACCATATGCGAGACCGTGAGATACACCATAGACCTTATGAAAGAAAGGCTTCCCCGGGTCATTGCGGCACTCGAAGACGGGAGAATTTCGGAATCGGCGCTCACATACCCCGAAGTGAACAACACCACCGAGATAATACCGTGATTACTCGGGAATCAGGAGTATCGGTACTTCTGCCAGCGCGAGAACCTCTCTTTCAAGCTTCCCCAAGGCCAGATCCTTTCTCATGAACCTGAACTTGTATCCTATTCCGGGCCTTCCTCTGCTTGCAATCATCAGGTCGGCGTTCTTGGATTCCTTTATTATGCATTCTCCATGGTCGCCCTTTCCCTTCTCAATGCTCAGTTTGACGCCCATCTCCTTTGCATAGTTCCTCACGCATTTGAACTTCTCCTCGACATCTCCGCGTCCGAGATAGAGTATCTTCAAATCCGCCCCCAATGCGTGTGCCAGCCTTACGGAGAGCATGCTTGCCTTGAACGAATACTTACTTCCGCTGCTGGGATTAAGTATTATTTTCGGCTCTTTGCTCCTTGAGAAGGGTGTGAAAAGAAGCACGGGTATCTTCGTCTTCTCTATGACATTGCGGGATGTTCGGCCGAGGGTTATCGCCTGTGTTCCCATCTTGGAATGTGTCGCCAGAACTATCAGGTTCGCCCTCTGGTTTCTCGCATAATAGAGGATCTTCTGGGACGGCCTGCCCCTGAGAACTTTGGTCTCCACATTCTTGATCCCCTCTTTAGCAAGCAGCCTCCCTATGGATTCGACTGACTCTTTTCCCATCTTCTCCAGTATGTTCTCATACTCTCCGGTCAGGACTATCGCCCGGTCGGTCGTATTGACCACGCTTACCACATGGAACTTCGCCTTTGGGAACAATCTCGCCGCATACACGGAACCCCTGAGTATCACCGGGCTCTTGTCGGCTGCTATCACAACCCTTGAAATCACTGCGTTCAGTTCCTCTATGTCCGCTATCTGGTACATCTTTTTCACCCCGCTAGCCATACGTATCTCATCATCAGGTAAATGGTGGATATTCCCACCGTGATTACCGTAACTAACATTCCATCCTTTAAGAAACTTTTGAAATCTATGAAGATTCCGTTGCGCTCCGCTATGTGTATGCCAACGATGTTCGCCGCGGAGGCTATTGAAGTTCCGTTTCCTCCGAGGCATGCGCCAAGGGCGAGCGCCCAGTAAAGGGGTTCCGGAGCTAGGTTCGTATGTGTCGCTGCTATCGATGCCACCACAGGGAGCATGAGCGCGGTTATGGGTATGCTCCCGATTATGGCGGAGGTAAAGGCGCTCATCCACAGTATTGCCAGAAGGGTTATGGCCATGTCTCCCCCGGACAGGTCCTTCAATGATTCGGCTATCCCGTTCAGCACGCCCATCTTTTCCACGCCCCCTATCACTATGAACAATCCCGTGAAGAACAGCAGTGTCGGCCACTCCACATGGTCGAGAGATTCCTTTATGTCCTCTCCGCTGAGAAGAAGGAGAAAAACGGCCCCCGTGAATGCCGAGGCCGCCGGAGGTATGTGAAAAAAGACCTCTGCGACGATGAAAAGTATCACCGTGAATGTCAATATACCGATGGACTTGTAGTATAGTATCCTGTCCGTTATTCGGTATTCATTCTCCATCTTGTACATGTCCTCCCGACTCAACACGGATTCTTTCTTCATGTTTCGTCCGTAAAGTAGCCATACGACGGAAAGTAGAATGAAGGTTTCCAGCACCACTATCGGGCCAAGATTTATCATGAATGCCATGAAGCCCAGATTCGCATATGTTCCGATCATTATGTTCGGCGGGTCGCCCACAAGCGTCGCAGTACCGCCTATATTGGATGCGAATATCTCCGAAAGTATGAAGGGCGCGGGTTTTACCTTGAGCGCTCTGCTGAGTTCGAGGGTGACGGGGAGGACGAGCAATATGGTGGTGACATTGTCCAGAAATGCCGATAAAAACGCCGTGAGAAGTGTCAGACTGACGAGTATCATCCACGGACTTCCTCTTGCGGCCTTTGCGGTTCGATATGCCACAACCTGAAAGAAACCTGTCCTTCCCAGTATCCCGACGATGAGCATCATGCTCATAAGAAGAACGAGGGTTTCGTGATTCACATACTCCACCAGATGTTTTATGGTTCCCAGACCGAATGCGTAGAAAAGCAAGCCCACGAGGAAGGCACCGAAAAGGGCTGCTACTGTCCTGTGGACGATATTGAAGGCTATGAGTATATAGACCGTGAGGAGTACGAGAGCTCCCGCCACTATCCGAATGTCCATCCGGGTTCTGAAAGTTGATAAAGGTATAAATAATTATTGAGCCGAGACGACTTTCTCTGAAGTGAAAAAAGCTATTATTGACGGATTTCGCTTCGATTATGCGAAAACGGAATATCTCAGAACAAGATACACCGTGGCAATGCCTACGGTTACTCCCGTAACCACGATGCCGTTCTTCATGAATGTTTTGAAATCTATCACTATTCCCATCCTTTCCGATATCCCTATGCCGACCACATTGGCCGACGCCCCTATGAGTGTCGCATTTCCCCCCATGCATGCTCCCAGGGAGAGCGCCCATAGGAGAGGTTCGGCAGGTATGGCCATGCTCTGTGACATGCTGAAAACCACCGGTATCATGGTGGCGGTGAAAGGTATGTTATCTATTATGGCCGAGGATATGGCGGATATCCAGACTATGGATACAAGGGCCAGAACAAAACTTCCGTTGGAGAGATATATGACGCTGTCCGCCATTTGTTCGATTACTCCGAGCTTCTCCACACCCCCCACAACGACGAACAGGCCGGCAAAGAACAGGAGGGTCGGCCACTCCACATACTCAAGGGTCTCCCTGATATCGTCCCGAGTAAGGAGAAGAAGTATCACCATACCCGCAAAGGCGGCGGACATCGGAGGTATCTCCAGAACGGTATCTCCGAGTATGAAAAGAGATATGGTGAATATGAGGACTCCTGCCGCTTTGTAATAGAGGGGGGGGTCAAGTATCCTGTACTCCTTTTCCATCGCCTCCATGTCCTCTGGAGAGATGGGTACCGCTTTTGAAAGGTCCTTTCGATAAAGGATCCACATAACACCCAGAAGTATGACCGTGTTGATTATTGCTATGGGTGCGAGATTGACTATGAAATCGGTGAATCCCAGCCCTGCCGCACCGCCTATCATTATGTTAGGGGGGTCTCCCACCAGTGTTGCGGTACCTCCTATATTGGATGCGAATATCTCAGAGAGAATGAATGGTATCGGATTTACTTTCAGTGCCTTTGTAAGTTCCAATGTCACCGGTATTATGAGAAGAATTGTCGTCACATTGTCCAGAAACGCCGATAAAAACGCCGTGAGAAGTGTCAGGCTGATGAGTATCTTCCATGGGTTCCCGCCTGCGGCCTTCGCAGTATGGTATGCCATGACCTGAAAGAAACCCGTCCTCCCCAGTATCCCGACGATAACCATCATGCTCATAAGAAGGACTATCGTGTTAAAATCGATGAAAGTGAGTATCTCGTTAGGTTCAAGGCTGTCAAAAGCATAAAGTGAGGTGGCCACCAGAAGCGCACCGAGGAGTGCCGCTACCGTCCTGTTTATCAGATTGAATGCGATGAGCGCATATACGACCACGAGTATGCCAAGACCCACGGCAAACTGCACATCCATTGCAGCACTATATTTTCTTTGAGTATATCTACTTTTGGCTGCTTATGCGAGAAGCCCTTTGACTATCATGTCCGTTGCCTCGTCCTCCGTGAGCCCTCTGGCCATAAGCGTCTGCAGTTGCTTTTTATCAACACTTCCGATGGCCGCTTCATGCGTGACCTTCGCCTTCGGGTGGCTCGCACTTATCTGAGGTATGGAGGTGGCCTTTGCATTATCCATCAATATCTCCGTACAGTCCACATGGCCCCGTGAATAAGGTGCGTTCCCTTCCGTTATGTTTATGACCTCGCTGGTAGACTCGTCCCTGAGCGCCACCCTTGTCTTGATTATCCCCGTTGCCCTTTCTCCGTTGAGCCTTATGACCTCGCGGGCATTGACGATGTCGTTTCCCTTCCCATAGACCTTCGTTATCATGCTTGTCCTTCCGCGGGCATCCACATCGGCTTCATAATCCATGTAAAGTTCCCCCATCCTTCCATGCTTCATTACGAAAGTGTTGATATAATCGCCCTCCTCTTCGACATGAACATGTGTCAGGGGTTTGACGACCACTCCTCCGGCATCGCTGTGGAAATGTTCTTCCGAATAAGCGAACTTCGCCCTTTTTCCGATGTTTATATATCCTTCCGATATGTGCTCCACATTGACCGCATTAGGAAAGAAACAGTGGGATATCAGTTCGACCTCGGAACCTTCCCCTAAATCTATGTGGTTTATGACATGCTGTTTTCCCTCCCGAGGAAGCATTCCGAAGCACACATGGACTGGATTTTTCACCTTTACGCCCGGTTCGACCGTTATCCACGCCTCTATCGTGCCTTCATCCCTGCGCTCCGCCCTCATCTCAATACCTTCGGTACCACGTGAGGCGAGAATCTTGTCTCCATTGACCACAAGGCTTGCAAATTCCTCGCTTATCAGGGGTTTCGAGTCCTCTCCCGCCTCTTCATATGCTTTGACGAGCATCTCGTATTCCTTTTCATAGATTGTCTTCCGGTCCATCAGCAGGCCCCCTTCTTCTCGAAATCATGCTCATCGCAGTTCTTGCACATTTCTCGGAATATGCGGCTCACCTTTATCGGCGTGTCGGTTATGGCGGGAGTGCCGCTGCACATAAGGGTGTTCCTGTCCGCAATCTCCGATATCTCGTCGCGGTGTGTTATCATAAGAACGGTTGTTCCCCTCGAATTTATTGTCTTTATCAGGCCTATTATGTCGTATATGGACATCATGTCTATCCCACTGTCCGGCTCGTCCAGTATCGCGAGTTCCGGCCTCATCAGGTAAACGGAGGCCAACTCTATCCTTTTCCTTTCTCCTCCGCTCAGAGACTCGCCCAGTTCTCTGCTGAGATACTTCTTCGGGTTCAAAGCGACCAGTTCGAGAGCCTCCTCTATGGAATCGTCCCTGTCTTTTCGGCTCACATGAAGATAATCTCTCACGGATATCCCTTCGAAACGGGCGGGTTCCTGCCATGCCATTGTTATGCCGAGCTTCGCCCGCTCGGTTATGCCGAGACCGGAGATATCCTTTTCTTTGAACAGTATAGTGCCCTGTGATATTGGTATCACACCCATTATCGCATAGGCCAGAGTGCTCTTGCCCGCTCCGTTCAGCCCTATGAGGCCGTGTATCTCTCCCTTCTTAACATCGATGTTCGCAAAGCGTACTATCTTACGCCCGTCTCTTTCGACCTCTATGTTCTTCAACCTTAGGAGCATGACATATTCGCAAAAGAAAGCAGATATAACGCTTGCGGTCGGATATGCTGCTTCTTGTTCGGTAATACATAATTTTTAATAAAGAAACATATTCTCTGTCCAACGTAACACGGAGGTAGTATAATGAATGAAAATATGCATGCGAATCGGCGCTCATGGCGGAGATGTTTCCGACAAAGGTGCGCTATACCGGACTTTCGGTGAGTTACAACATAGCTCTGGCACTCTTCGGAGGGACCGCAGCCCTGATTGCCACATGGCTCATAAGCTGCACGGGAGATGTGTTGATGCCTGCCTTCTACCTGATATTCGCCGCGGTATCTCTGTTTACTCTGCTCTTTATAAAAGAAACTGCAAACAGACCTCTTGATTGAGAAGCCAGTATGACCTCAATACTTAAATGCTCTCCCTCATTCTCCCCCCCATGAAGATAGCAGTCGTTTCAAATCTCGATACCAAAATGATGGGTGTTGTAGAGCGGATAAGGGAACAATCCATGTCTCTCAACGTAGGAATGGACATAGCGCCTGTGAACAGGATAATAGATGTTCCCATGGCTGTAAGAAGAATGGGCGAAAGGCCGGATGTGGATTCTGTCCTAATAGCCGTCGATTTTCCCGAGCTCTCTTTCGAGCACGACGCACCCCTTGTTGAAAGCATAAAGACCGAGCTGGGACTTATCTCCCGCGAAATAGGCAAACCGGTATCCACGGAGCTTATGGATGCGAAGGTCGGAGAGATGGGAGCCACAAAGATAGGAGATGTCCTGAAAGGGCTTATGGAAGAGGATATGAAAGAGGGTTTTTAGGATCGCTTTTTACGTATGAACACCAATGAAGTGGTAAGCAACAGAGCTACGCCGAGCATGTGCGCGGTGAATGATGGTGTTGGTCTTTCTGTTTCTGCAGAGTTCTCTTCAAAGCATGTTAATGCGATGTTTCCTCCATGGGCCGACCATGTGGTCAGCACCTCTAGTTTTCCATCCGAATCCACATCTGCCACCAGCATATATAGAGGGGTAACATTTTCTCCAGTTGAAACGGTACTATTCCATTTCTCGGTAGCATCTGAGTTGAGGCATATGAATCGGACATATGAATTTACTACATACTGCTCAAGCATTATGTCTCTGTTTCCATCCCCATCCATGTCTGCTACAATCGGATAAAGATATGCTCCTTCACCCATCTGCTTCTTCCAGAGAATGCTACCGCTTCCGTCTATGAAATAAAGATAACTGGTCCCATCCATAACAAGTATGCCTTTTCCAGGGTATATTGTTGTGGTATCTGTGTTCTGGCGGTAATCTTTTGTTTCCGGACTCCATTGCAGGTTTGTGTTCCACAGTAGGTCACCTCTGTTGTCAAAACAGGTGTATCCGGTGTAATTCGCG
The DNA here is from genome assembly GCA_964475625.1 of uncultured Thermoplasmata archaeon. Lineage (GTDB taxonomy): Archaea > Thermoplasmatota > Thermoplasmata > WALJ01 > WALJ01 > JALTFR01. The sequence continues at coordinate 24,139 of CAYYXK010000005.1, forward strand.
AGTATTATCTCGGGATTCCCGTTCCCGGTTATGTCTCCTATAAAAAGCCTTTCTCCGTTGAAATGGCCGGTTCTGTTCCATTTCTCGGTGCCATCTCTGGAATATGCGGCCAGCACGCCGTAGTCTCCACCTGTGCCGATACCTATGGTGACTATGTCGTCGGACCCGTCACCATCTATATCTCCTGTGACCGCGTGCAGGGTGAAAAGGGGGAGATCCATACTCCACAACAGGTTTCCATCTGTTAGATCAAATATTGCCATACTGCTGTTCCCAACACTTCCACTCACAGGAGGATAGTTGGGGTAGCCGTAATATGCTCCGGGCCGCACCACAATACCATATGGGTTTCCCGAAGAGTAGGATATTCCTGCCAACTGAAAGCCGTAGTTCTCGGAATAAGGGCCGTTTGCCAGTGAGCGGTTCCAAACCGGGTACTCCTTTCCATATTCTACCATCATATATGGCACACTATAACCTCCTGCCAGTATTCCATATCTGTCGCCCAGATTCACAAGTCCTGTCAGATATGGCTTTGAATCATCCGTAAAAGTCCACGTTACATTTCCTGTGCTACCATCTATAACTTCTATCCCTCTACCTCCCGATAATACCACGTCGTTTTTTCCATCACCATTCACATCAGCCACGAAGCTTCTGTATGTGCCTGAAACTGGACCCAGAGACCATTTCTGGATGATATTTCCGTCTTTCATGTTCCCGATTCCTTCAACAGTACCTGTTCGCTGGCTGTCATGTCGATTCTCTGCCCATATTGGATTTCCTCCTGCAACAAGCGGTGCAATGAGGAGACATGATATGAGCATTGTTATTAGAATTTTGGATTTCATGCTGTCACCTTATACGACTTCAATACTTTTAGTCAACGTAACCACCATTCCATCTCTGTATCTAATATTTAAAGATATCTCATATGTTCCGTTATTTGAATAATATACAAAATCTTCTTTATTATAACTATTCCAGCCATTGCCGAAATCCCAGTATATCTCTGATATCCACTCTGTTGGTATGTTGTAGTATGGCGGTGAAAACTCAAAGAAAAACATTCTATCTCCGGGCAACATGCCATCCAACTCTTCATCTATGGATATTGTCTTTGTCCTTCCAGCTCTTATCTCGTATCTCTCGGTATCATTAGTATCCGCGAATACGGAGATGAACTTTACTTCCACTTTATTTCGTCCTCTCTTTCCTTCATTGGTTATCTTCAGTTCGTATGTTCTATTCATGTACTTTTTGAAGGATATGTTCCGGATGTTGTCATATGGATTTCCTTTTTCTCGTGTTATCGATAGATTCGATATACTCTTTCCATCCTCCAGAATGTCCAGCTTAACCGTGTTTCCGGGCTTTCCTCGTATTGTAACTGAGAGTTTTACATATTGATATGTGTCAAAACCTATGTTCTCGGTGCGTGGGATGGTATCGTACCTTCCGACGGAAACGAACACCCAGTCTCTGACAGTGTCAGTTTCTCCGAAGTTTCCGTTCCATTCATTGAAATCGGTATCGCACATTCCGTTCATGAAATCATAAATATCATTGAATGGTTCGAAAGATAAAAAGCTTAGATTCAGTTCATCCCTCGGCACCATTGTTATATTGGTATTGTCTCTCCATATAAGAGAAGTCGTAACATCCCTGTCATTCATTTCGGCGGATATCATGGGATATTCGTTTATCCGTATGTCGGAGTCATTGGTTGTATCTATGGCAATCCAGTCAAGCTTGTGATAGCCCGCCCAGCCTATTCCTATCTGTAATGGCTGGCTTGCATTTTCCATATAGGAGTCCAGAATGAAAGCGTCGGTGTACCAGAGTGGCCTTGGATAGAACTTGGTTATATTCAACCATGTTCCGTCCGATTCTTTTATTGCCAGATACATTCCATCGAACTTTTTGGTTTCAGGGAAAGACATAATGTTTGTTCCCGGGTCTTTGACATCAGTCCTTACAAGCAATTTTACATGCTGAGCAGTTACGTCTCCGAAATCTGCGATTATGTAATCGCCTGCATATCCTTCCGTTCCGTTATCATCCGGGTTTGCGATTGCAGAAATGACATCGTTGCCGTGTTTGTCAATACAGGAAACTGGTTCTTGTACATCTGAATAAGTTATGATATCGTTATCCGAAGTTATCGCAATATTCGTTCCTTCGGGGTGGTCTACGGACATCAAAGCTACTTTGTCCAGATGTGTTCTTTCCCTTTCGAACTCGGAGATTTTGAAAGAATAAGTTCCGTATCTCTCTACAGGTGGATTATCGAGAAGCATATAGTCTGTTATCGTTACATTCTTTTGAACCTCGGAGTTTATGAGTATGCTGTTTTCCATGAAGTAAGTAGTTCCGTTCCATGATGACAGATAGGGACAACCACCGACACCTCCGCCTCCGGGAGGTTTGGAACCGCCTTCTGAAGAGCTGAGTGTTTTGAAAGAACCCGTAAGAAAATCTGAACTATGTTGCAGTTGAGACGAACCTTCAACAAACGTTCCGTGAACAGGGTCGGACGGAGAACCGCCCTTCTGGAATGTACCTGCTACTGGTTTTATAACATACGAGTATGTTGTAGATGGTGAGAGGCCATTAAATGTTGTAGAATGTTCGTGGGGTCTTGCTAAAACTTTTAAATTATCATTGTGCTCATCCACACCTAGATACCAGCCTTCACCAACTTCTCTTTTTGTGTTCGGATCAGGGGAAATCTCCACTCTATAAGAATATATGTATTTTCCAGAGTTGTGTAGGTCATAGGATAATTCAAAATAACCCCAATGAATAACGGCACTAGTGGAGGTGACACTATCCACCCAAGTATATGGGGGAGAATCTGCCATCCATCCATCTGCCGCCACGTTGTTAGATAATACTATCAGTGCAGAACTCAAAAGCAACAGGGTTATAAGCACCGTCCTTCCAATTCTTGCTCTTTTTATCATATATTTCTTATTTGGAGTAGTTTCAGACATCCGCGCACCATTGAGTTTCACCTATATATATATCGGAAACATTTTTTATATTCTTTATATAAAATATTTAAATTGATATAAATAGTTCTGGCGAACCCTTTTTAACCCTTCTTCATATGCCGCAGCGGTGATATGATGCTTGACGAAGCGCTCTACATAAGGGAAATGGCGAAGAAGCACGGCGAACTCTTCAGGAACTCCATACCGATGATAGCCTCCGAGAACCTCATCAGCCCTCTGGCAAGAGAGATGATGGTGACGGATCTCCACAACAGATATGCGGAAGGTCTTCCCGGGGAGAGATACTATCAGGGAAACGAGTTCGTTGACCTCATAGAATTGAAGGTTCAGGAACTGGCAAAAAAACTCTTCAGGTCGGAGTATGCGGATGTCAGACCGATATCCGGAACCAACGCGAACATGGCCGTTCTTTTCGCACTGACCAAGCCGGGGGACAGGATAACAGTGCCCGGTGTATCGGCCGGAGCGCACATCAGCAGCGCAAAGTTCGGTGCCGTCGGCCTCAGGGGGCTTGAGCCCATAGAATATCCGTTCGATGAAGAAGAGATGAACCTCGATATCGACGGGACGATACACACGATACGAGAGGTCAGACCGAAACTGGCTCTCTTCGGTCAGTCGGTATATCTTTTCCCGACACCGTTGAAGGAGTTCAGGGATGCCTTCGAAGAGGTGGGGGCTCATGTCTGGTACGATGCGGCACATGTCGCAGGTCTGATAGCCGGAGGAAAGTTCCAGGACCCCTTGAGAGAAGGGGCGGAAATGATGACCATGAGCACCCACAAGACCCTGCCCGGCCCGCAGCACGGTATGATAATAGCCAATCCGAGGGACGAGAAGACGAAGAGAAAGCTTACGTACGGGGTCTTCCCCGGAGTTCTGAGCAACCATCACCTGAATGCCATGGCCGCTCTGGGGGTGGCTCTGGCGGAACACATCGAATTCGGTTCGCAGTATGCCGAGCAGATAATCCGGAACTCCAAGGCCCTCGGACAGGCACTATATGAGAGAGGTTTCGATGTTCTCGCTGAGAAGAAGGGATTCACGGAATCCCACACCCTCGTTGTGGATGTCAGGGAGCACGGGGGCGGTAAGTTCGCTTCCGAAGCCCTCGAAAAGGCCCATATCATAGTGAACAAGAACCTTCTTCCATGGGACGATGTCAGCACGGCGCTTGACCCCAGCGGACTCCGACTGGGAAGTCAGGAACTCACCCGGATAGGCATGAAAGAAGGCGACATGAAGGATGTGGCCGAGTTCATGAAGCGCATAGTTATCGACAAGGAGGATCCGAAAAAGGTCGGAGAGGATGTGGCGGCCTTCAAGGAGGACTTCCAGACCATACACTACTGCTTTGCGGAAGGGACCAGAGGCTACGACTACGAGGAACTGATCCACATATAAACCCATTAAGCGTTTCTTTCCCAGAGATTGCACTCCCATGAGAACCTGAGCGGGTCTCCCTTCCCCGCCCTGTATTCCCTCACCAGATGATAGCCCAGCATAGTGTAATTCTCCTCCGTCAATCCGCTGAGTATGAAGCGATCCTCGCTGCTTATGTATATGTCCACACTGACATTTCCGTCGTGGAGGTAAAGGTATGCCTCATATGGGTGGAACGCCCTGACATAAACCCTGTCACCGCTCTCTGCCATGCTGCGCAGGTCTTCCAGAGCCTGAATGTCCGCCCTCTGCTGATTGAACATGAAAGGAGTGCACACCGCTATCGATAGGACGAGCGCCACCGCTGTCGTCGCTGCCAGTTTCTTCCTGAAATCGACGGATTCGAAGTCGTGCTGTCTGAAGACAAGCCAGAACAGCGGGACCAGAGAGGGGATTATGTACCGGGCATTCAGAGCCCAGAACATGGGATAGCGCTCCACGACCCAGAACATGGATGAGATTATCCACGAAAGAAGGTAGACCAGAAATATCGATAGAAAGAGAGCGCTGTTATGCTCCTCCAGCTTGGGAGCGTTTTTGAGTTCCTTGAGCCAGAATACCGCGGTTCCTAGGAATATGAGCGCAAAGAATATCAGCCTCGGGAAGAGGATGTAAAGCAGGTCCGCCGGCCGTGATACGGCCTCTCCGAACACATACGAAGTATATGCGCTCGTCTGCCATGCCGTGAAGAGCCCCCAGAATGTTCCGTCCCAGAATCTAATGATATTGCGCAGGGCCCATATCGAGAAGAACGCAGCGAATATGCCTATGGCCCCGAGATAATATCTGTCCCTGAAGACCGCCCACCGAACATAGTAGAACCTCCATGCAAAACCTGCGAGACCCGCTATGATGAAGAACCAGCCCATGCTGCTCTTCGTGAGATAACCGAGCCCTGCGAACAGCCCCGCCCAGAGTATGTATTTCTCATCTTTCAGCGATTTCAGTATCGCCCACATGGTCAGTATAAAGAGGAAGTTTACGAGGTTCTCTGAGAAACCTATGCCGCCCATCGCCGTGCTTATAGGTTCTACGGAGATTATCGCCGCTACCGCAAGGCCTTTTTTCTTTCCGTAAAGGTCCTTTGTCGCCCAGTATGCCGCCGCTATCGGAAGAAGTCCGGAAAGCGCCGATGCTAGGTTCAGGGTGAACGGATTATAGCCGAAGAGCGCTATGAAACCCGCAAGATAGAGAGGGTAAACAGGCGGAAAATGGTGGCTGAACCGGGAGGAGAAAGCGGAATAATCACCGTATGGCATGATGAACTCCCCGTGCTGAAGAAAGCTGTTGCCCATGTAAAAATAGACGTAGGCATCGCTGCTCGGCTGCATGGTCCAGATAGTGGATATTCTTATGGCAATGCCCACTGCAATTACCATCAGGAGGGCCGTGGAGTCCGTTAGGATTTTTTTCACGCTCACCTATGACTTCCACTAAATGAAGACAGCGACCGCTGCGTAAAACACGAAAAAATGCTTAATAAAAAGTTTTAAATACTGATTTTTCGCTCCCCTGTGCATGACCGTGCTAGTGCCGAAAGAGGTCTTCTTCACCTCCGGAAAGGGGAAAGCGGACGAAGAACTCCTGAGCTTCGAGATGGCCCTGAGGGAAGCGGGTATCGAGAGGCTCAACCTTGTCACGGTATCATCGATATATCCGCCGGGTGCGAGGATAATCTCCAAAAAAGAGGGGCTGAAAAAGCTTCAGGACGGCCAGATAACCTTCTGCGTTATGTCAAGGATAACCACATATGAAAGGGGTGTGGTGAGCGCCGCCGTAGGACTCGCGAGGACGGAGGACAAGGAGCATTACGGCTATATCTCGGAATACCACGGATATGTCGGGCTCGATGAGGCAAGGCAGGTCGCCGAAGACATGGCGGCATATATGCTGGCATCGCTCACGGACATAGGTGAGGACAAAGTTAGCGACGTGCGCTCCGTAGGTGCGTCCATCCGTGGAGACGATGAGAATTGGGTTACAGCCCTCGCTGCCGCGATATTCATCCTTTAACGCCGGCCTTTTGCACATTCGGTGCATGCCCTCTGTGAACTGTCGTAATGTGCATCGCAGACCATCCTCCCGCATATTGAGCAGGTATGGAACGCAGGTGCTCCGCAGATATGACATACTCCCGCTATCATGGGCGTGAATGGTTTTCAGATTAAAAGGTTTTAGAGGAATTCCTTAAGGACATCGGGTATCCTCTCTATGACATCCGTGGCGATCATCCCATAGCTCTTATCCGCGAATGCTTTTTCTCCCGCATATCCAGTTATGAATGCCCCCAGCCGCGCGGCATGATAGGGCTCCGTTCCCCTGCCGATGAGGGATGTTATGACACCTGCCAGCACATCGCCCGTGCCTCCGACGGCCATTCTGGGAACTCCCGTTCTGTTGAGCATCGTACGTTTTCCATCGGATATGACATCCACGGGGCCTTTCAGAACTATCGTGATCCCGTATGCCCCTGCCATCTCTTTCACGAGTGCCCTTCTCTCCTCTATATTCACGGGGGGCTCAAGGTCGAATACCGTCTTGAACTCACCTCTGTGTGGTGTTATGACCGAATTCTCAGGAAGGCTTTTCAGATCGATCAGATGCAGGGCATCGGCATCTATCACTACCGGAATTCGGGCCGTTTTCAGTATCTCCCTCACCGCTTTCTTTGTTTCGGTGTTTCTGCCTATGCCCGGGCCGATAAGAAGCGCATGCATATTCTCCCGCATCTCTTTGAAAAATTCCACGGCGGATTCGCCTATCTCTCCCTCTCCTTCGGGATGCACGATAAAGTTATCGAATGATGCCGATACGATGGGATATATCCTTTCCGGTACAACCAGATGGACGAGGTCCGAGCCTGCCCGGTATGCGGCTTTTCCGGCCATTATCGGTGCTCCATGATAGGGGCCGCCTCCGATTATCATTATCCTTCCGCCATCTCCTTTGTGTGCGTCCTTTTTCAGTACGGGATATCGTACGAATGCTCCGGGCCCCACATATTTCTTCGCCTCTTCCGGTATTCCGATATCAACGACCCTGACCTTTCCTTCCATGCCTTCCTTCGGAGAGTCGAATGTTATGGTGATGTCCGGTTTCACGCAGGGTTCGTACCCTATTCCGGATGGGACATCTATGGAGATGGTGGGCTTTTCGGATGCGTTTATGGCCTCTATCGCACTCTTATAGGGCTCCTTCGGGTTCCCTGAGACGCCTATTCCGAGAAGTGCATCTATCAGGATATCGGCCTCATCAATGTATCTTTCAAGATTGGCGGTGTATCGCGCTATCCCCCTGTCCTTTGCCCTTTTCAGGTTGAGATTCGAAAGATCGCTCCGTACCTTTCCTTTGATGAGGTATATGGCCGGTTTTGCGCCGGCTTCTCTCAGATATCTCGCTACCACCGTGCCGTCACCCGCATTGTTGCCCGTACCGCATATGATTAGGGCCCTTTTGTCCCTGATGTCGTATTCTTTGGCTATTATCTCCGCAGCACCCCTACCCGCTGCCTCCATAAGGGACTCTTCGGGCACTCCAAGCCATACTGCGTTCCTGTCGTATTCGCGCATATCGAGGAAGGATATCGGTTCCATATCCCGGCATGGGGTGGGTTAAAGATAAAGTTTGAGCCTCATGTGTTCCCATAATCTATTAATAGAAAGAATCACTGGAAAACGATGGACTACGAAAAACTCAGGAAGATCATCCACCTGTTCGGATTCATTGCTCTGGTATATTACCTGATCCCCGTGCCGGACATACAAAGAGACATCATGGCTCTGGTGGTTGTTCTCATAGTGCTTATCTTCGAGTTTCTACGGATAGTGTTCGACTTCAACATACCTCTTTTCAGGAACTACGAAAAGGACAGCCTCTCCGGCTTCGGATGGTGTGCGATAGGGCTTATCCTGTCCTTCATCCTTTTTCCCAAATGGGTCAACATACCTGTCGTTGTGGCATGGGCATGGATAGACCCGTTCATCGGCTATTACAGAAAAAAGAGATGGGGCATTCCGGCCGCACTGCTGCTTTACACGACGATATTCTATTTGTTCGCATATCTCATGATAGAACATGTTTCCGCGGCGTTCTTCATAATGGGCCCGCTTGTTGCCATCGTGGGTGTCTGGTCCGAAATGCTGGGAAAAAAGGAAGAGTTCAGATGGTTGAATGACGACCTGACGATGGTCCTTTTCCCTGCTGCCGCCTACTTCGTCCTCGCATATCTCGCCGGAATACTTTGATTCATTTGTGCGCCCATACCATGAACATCTCTTCATCGGGGCAGGGCATGAAACCTATGTTTCGGAAACCCGCCCTGTGCAGGGCCTCCCTGACCTCTTTCGGGGTAAAATAACGCTCCGGACGAGATGTCTTCGCACCCTTTTTCCAGTCCACGATACACATCATCCCGCCTGTTTTCAGGACGCGGTACGCCTCGGACAAAGCCTCGTCCGCTTTCAGATGGTGAAGGGCCCTTATGGATACGACGGAATCGAAGTCCTCGTCATCAAAAGGGAGATTCTCCGCATATCCTCTCACCGTTCGGTAATGGTATTTCTCATCGTCATTGATGTTCGGATCTATTCCTGTCACATCCATGCCCCTTGCCACTAGGAAACGGATGAAGTCCCCATCTCCGCATCCTATGTCTAGTACCTTTTCCTTGTCCGTTATGCAGTTATGAACGTATTCCCAGATGCTCATCGCTAATCCTCCTCGAGCATCTTGTTGAGTTCCTTGGCCATTATGTAGTCCACCACCGTCAATTTTACGGATTTGACGCCGTCCACATCCTGTATTGCCTTCTTAACGCTGTATGCAAGCTGGACGCCGAGAGGACAGGTTGGCGCGGAGGGTCTGAAGACCGCTTCCGCATTCCCGCCCTTAACATCGAGTTTCAGGATGAGGCCCATTGTGACGACATCTATGAATGTCTCCGGGTCTATGACCTTCCGGAGTGCATCCATTATCGCTTCTTTGAGCTCCTCATCCTGCATATCTCTTCCTCAGGATTTGAGGATATCGTCTATGAACTTGTCCTCGGGCTGAACCCCGACGCTTGTCAGTGTGCCGTCGTTATGCACCTGCTGTGGCACCGCACTCACGCTGTAGAGGTCCGATAGGTCAGGGTTCTCGTATGCCTCGACACACTCCGCCATTACCTTTCCCTTTGCAGCTATAGCCGCCTTGTTGGCAAGAACCACGGCCATCGGGCAGTACGGACATGATGGTGTCACGAATACCTGTACTTTGACCTCCTTGTCCAAGTCCTTAAGCTTCTCGGCATTTACGGGCAGAAGGCCTGATTCATCCCTTGAAACCAGAACGATTGTCTCCACGAATCCCCACCCTTCCTGTCCTGCGGGGGCACCCGTATATCTTATCTTATAGCCCGAATCCTGGTCTATGAGTATGCTGGGGAACCTTGATACATCGTACTTTTCACATTCAGGATCTCCTTTTTTGAAGACTTTGACCTTTATCCTGTCGTCTATCTCAGCCAGTTCCTTGGATATCTGCACCGAGAAGTCGGAATACTCCTTGTGCTCCGTATCATCCGGGTCAATAAAGACCAGAATCTCCACGGGCCTCTTCATCTCTTTCTCGAACTTCTCCTTCAATTCCTTCCTCGATTCCTCATCTATCAGTCTTTCCATTTTTTCACCTCAGTTTTCAAATCCTTCTACACTCACTTCATCCTTCTTCCAGTAAGGGTTGTTTATGTCCTCGTATGCCGAAAGGGCTGCTGCCGCGCCCTCCGCTGCCGCCGTTATTATCTGCTTCACTCCTCCGGTCAGGTCCCCGGCCGCATAAACTCCGGGAACGTTCGTCCTGCTGAACCTGTCTATGATAACATAGCCGTCGTCCGCAAGTTTCACTCCGAGGGCTTTCGCAAGCTGATTGTTCGGGTCCTCACCTATCGATATGAATATTCCTTCCGCCTCGATGTCCGATATCTCCCCTGTCTTCCTGTTCCTGAGCTTAGCACCGTTGACCTTTCCCTCTCCGTATATCTCCGTAAGTTCGGAATCCCATATCACGGGTATTCCGAGGGAGAACAGCTTGTCCTGCAGAGCCTTTTCGGCCCTCAGTGCGTTCCTTCTGTGGATAAGGGTCACATCGCATCCTATTCCCTTAAGATAGATGGCATCGCCGACAGCTGTGTTTCCTCCGCCGATGACGAGGGTTTTCTTGTTCCTGAAGAAGAAACCATCGCAGGTTGAGCAGTATGAAACCCCTCTTCCCGAGAATTCCGCCTCTCCGGGTATGTTCAGGTGGCGGTGTTCGCTTCCTGTGGCGAGGATTATCGTCTTTGCCCTGTACTCCTCTCTTTCCGTCTTTACCGTGAAATCGCCGTTTTCCCTCTTTATATCCGTGACAGGCTCTATCTCGTTTACTCTGGTATACTGAAGAGCATGTGTCTTGAACTTTGCGGAAAGCTTCATACCCTCTATGCTGGTGAAACCCAGATAGTTCTCTATGGCCGGCGATTCCGCTACCAGCCCCCCGGCTGTCTTGCCGTCGAGCACTATCGCGTTCAAGCCGGCCCTTGTGGCATATATGGCAGCGTTTAGCCCTGCGGGGCCCGCACCGATTATAACCGTATCATACTCTTCCATGGTATCACCGTGTTCGGATTGCTCCACTATATAAAGGTATTCGGTACAGAAATGGGGTCCGATGACGCATTGTTTCATAAATTTAATTCTCAAGTGCTCCAAAATCCCCACACCACAGGAGAGAGACGGAGAAAGGCTTCGGAACCTCAGAGCGAGCCGAGACTGAATGGAGAAATGCGCTCTCCGTAGAAGTTCATGGCCTCCTTCAGCCTCTCCTTCTCCTCTTCCATCTGTGAGAAGAGTTCTTCGGGTACGTCCATTCCGAGATATGCCTCTTCGACCCGGCCTATCTTATCGAGCAGTTCCGGTACATTGATGGTGAACTGCTTCTCGTAGTCCTCCTTGGAGTACTCACGACCAAGGACCTCTTTGAACAACTGTTTCAGGTCATCGTATATCGGTATGTGTCCTATGGGTGTCTCGATCGCACCTACATCCCCGTGTGCTCTGAGCTCTATCCATTTCAGCCATACCGCCTTGTCGGACTTGTGGTTCAGGAAATTGCCCCTGTCATCACGGAGGAAATAGTTCACTGCAAAGATTCTAGGCGGGTTATCCATCTTCTTTCCGAATTCGAGGTAATTCCCTATGTATCTTCCGATGGGGACGGACATGAAATCCAGTATGGCCATGGGGTTGAACTTCATCACTCCCTCTTTTCCCAGGGTTGCTGCGGTCGTCTCCGATTCCAGGGATGCGCCCTTCATTATGACGCCGTGCTCCCAGCCGAATGCTTCGCATACGGGGGGCCATGTGTGTGCGGCCCTTCCTCCGAATATCATTCCCTTCAAAGGCACTCCGTTCTCGGCATCGATGGCATCCCTGTCAAGGCTGTCGAAAGCGCTCAGCCTCACCGTGAACCTTGCGTTCTTATGCGAGGGTGGTATCTCGTTGCCCTCCTTGTCTTTCTTCTTCGGGTACCATTCTCCGCCGTGATTCTCACCCACATCCAGAGGGAGCCCGGGTTTTCCAGACCAGTAAGGCATCCCGTCATTCACGAGTATGTTGGAGAATATGACCTCCGCCGGGCTGTTGAGCACCCTGCATATGGTTGGGTCTTCCACCTGATTTATACCGTGAATTATGCCGAATATGCCGTTCTCCACATTGACCGCCCTGGCCTCACCCCCTATGTTCCTAATGAATGAGAGGTCGTCGCCCACCAGTCTTTCACCGGGAACCATACACGTGGATGTCTTTCCACACATGGAGGGAAATGCTCCCGTGAAATAACTGACCCTTCCGTCCGGTCCGTTGACGCCCATCAGGAACATGTGCTCCGAGAGCCAGCCCTCGTCAGTGGCCTTCCGTATGGTCAACCTGAATGCCGGTTTCTTCAGGCCAATGGTGTTCCCGCCGTACTGGGTGTTCACGGTATATACCGTCTCGTTCTTCAGGTCTATGTAGATGCGCCTCTTATCAAGGTTCTTCGATGTCCTTCTCTCGTCCAGCTCTCCCTCCGAGTGGACGAAGCGGAAGAAGCGGGGCCTTTCCATCCCTTTGAACTCCTCATACGCTGTGCGGTATAGTATGTGCTCGCTGTGTGCAACATAGGGGGAATCGGTTATCTGAAGACCCAGTATGCTGAAAGGAGAGTTCCTGGGCCCGAGCGAGAAGAAGGCGACTATCATCTCCCTGTCCCTCATTATGCCCTTCATCAGGGACTGTATCTCCTCCAGACCCTCTTTCCTGTCCTTCGTGTTTATGAACGGGATCTCCTCGCCGTCCGTGAGTATGGCGGTGTTCTTCTTGTCCCTTGCCTGGTCGTGATAGTTGTCGAAGTGGACCGTGTGCAGCGGAAAATCGCTCAGTTGCCTCTCCTCTCCCTCCTCAATGGCCCTTTTCCGAATGTACTGGTAGTCCTCTTCGGAGTCCGTGCATACGAAGAGGCTCTCCGGCTCCATCAGATCGATGTATCTCTCGACGAATTCCATAAGTTCTGGGTGGTCAAGTGCTTCAAGTTTCGCCATTTCAGTTTGCGATATCGTCATAGCTTCACCGCCAATACCGGAATGCGCTCAGGATAAAAAGATTTGTCCGAAAGAGGGCGAATTCCTAATGAACTTCGATCAGGGCCTTCAGGTGTGCTCCTACTTGCTCTCCCTTTTCCGTTATAATGTACTGCGTCGGGCGATATTTCTCATCCAACACTCTCCTTGTCAGAATTCCTTCCTCCACAAGGATTTTCAAGGCGCGTATAAGCGTGGATTCACTGTCTAGAAGGTTTTTCAGATCGGAATATCTGGCGTTCCCGTGCTCACACATATAGATTATTATCTCCGCAACTCCTTCTCTCTTTATGATGTCAATTATGCGGACTGCAGAATCTGATTTTGAATCGATGGAAGGCATGTTATGGGTTGATGGCAAACTTTATATTGAACTATTGCCTTCTTCCGAGAGTGTAACATTCATAAAAGAATGTAAAAGGTGATGATAAGATGAAATGGAAGAAATCAGTTGGTTTGGCGCTCGCCCTGTTGACATTCCTGTCAGCCACCACGGTGGTGCTTGCGGACTCGGACACGAACGACAGCTTTGATGCGGCAGAGGCAGTAGGTGAGGGGACATTTACCGGAACAGTTTCCAGTGGTCTATTGACGGATGAAGACTACTATGTGGTCAGTGTTCCTGCCGAAAGATCCGTTCTTGTGACTTTGAATTCTGATGCAGGGGATTCTGTGGATGTCACGCTGTACGATGGGAACCGTGCCGAACAGGACTATGATTGGTCCGATAGTGGGACTCTTGCATATGTTTTCTATGACGGGGGGAGCTCAGATACATATACGATATATCTTCTCCTGTCCGGAGATGGTGGCTACACATTCACAGTTGAGTTCAGACCCTCCAACATGCGGTCCTCTGCCATAATGCTGAATGATGGGGATGTTGTCTCTGATGTTATTGAAGTTGGGGAAGAGCGGCACTGGTATGCAGTACATATCTCTACAGGAGAAGGAGTGCAGATAAGCGGAACGGCAGACAAAGAAAGCTTCTGTATGGACGTTTACAACTCTAGTACCATAGGAGAGATATGGGACGAGACCACATATCTCTTCAAGTACAGTAGTGATAAAGACGATGTCATCTATATCTGCGCTTACACATATGAAAGTGGCTATGTTGATACTGGGTACGACTTCGTTATAAGTGTATTCTCGGTTCCCTCATCTCCTCGGGATCTCCAAGCAAGAACCGATGGGATGGATGTTCTCCTCTCATGGAGTCCGCCTTCGGATGATGGGGGAGTGGACATAGACGGCTATTATCTCTATAGAAATGGAATTCCTCTCACAGATTTGGGCTGGGATGTTGTCTCTGATTGGGGGGCAAGTCCCATTCTGATAACCTCTACCTCATATACAGACAATACTACCTATGCGGGTGTGGAATACACATATTCCGTGTCGGCGGTTAACTGGGTTGGAGAAGGCGATAAAAGTCAGTCCGTATCTGTCACTCCGATAGATGTCCCATGGGCTCCCTATTTCGATGAAGAACCTGAAACAGGCGACGGATATGTGAAAATAACATGGGTTGATTCCGAAATTGACGGTGGTAGTGCAGTCACAGAATACAGGATATACAGAGGAATGTCTTCCGGTCACGAGACACTGCTTGGAAGTGTCCCGGCTTCCACTACGACCTATAGAGATGACTCCGTTAAGAATGGCGTGACATATTATTACTATGTGACCGCAGTAAACGAGGCAGGTGAATCGGAGGCAGGTGAAGAAGTTTCAGCTACTCCATACGGACCACCATCCTCACCGAGAAATCTGAACATAGTAGCAAACAAGGACTCTATAGTTCTGACATGGTCCGGTCCTGACGACAACGGAGGTTCTGAGATACTGTACTATAACATCTATCGAGGAACCTCTCCGGACAATATGGAAGTTATAGATTCGGTTCCTTATGGGACGACAACATACACCGATAAATCCGTGGAGGCGGGAAAGACCTATTACTATTCAGTGAGTGCTTCGAATAATGTCAGCGAATCTTCTGCATCTTCGTCTGTCAGCGTAAAGGCTCCCGACAATATATCTACATCTTGGATTTTGATTGCTCTGCTAGTTGTCATAGCAGCAATTGTTGTGGGAATCCTTTTTATGAGAAAGAAAAAGAAGAGTGAGCCTCCTAAGGAGTGAAATCATTTATGGGGTCTTTTCCCCATATTTTTATGAGCTTTTTCTTCGTAGCTGATACCATATGGCATCCTCAAGGCTGGAAACCGTTACGGATACGGTTCCGAGAGGGAAATGCTCGGTGAATGTGATGCTCTTCACCCTCTCGTAGAATACCTCCTCGAAATCCCTCATCTCAATCTCCCCGCCTATGAGTATTCTGGATATTATGAGGTCCTTCTCCGGTATCATCCTTATGAATTGCTCCATTATGTCCTTTTTTGCGTCTCCTTCGGCCGCAGTTATGAGGGCCCATGCATCGCCTTCCGTGAGGTCCATGTCGAGTGACCGGGCCGCCTTCAGGATGTCCGGCGCAAGAGGGCCATATATCTGTCTGATCTCCTCAAGGCTGCACCGCTCCTCACGCGATGTGGATGTGGTTACCATGTGGAAGTCATGGTCCATGGCCATACTGCCCCAGTTCCCTGCAAGCAGGTGCAGTATGCTGGATATGGCCATGCTTCTCATGGATTCGTGACTACTGTCGTATATTATCGCCTTGAAAAGCTCTGGATAATCGCATGGCCCCCACTCATCAAGGTCCGGATATCCCTTCACGAATAGTTTCATGTATTCGTAGAGAAAATCACTTCCTATGAAAGCGCCCAAGTATTGCGAGAACACATCCTCGGAGAACATGTCAATGGCCCCGTGAGGGAAGCTGTGAAGGTACTCCAAAAAGGTCGGCCTTACATATGGGTTGAGCTGCATGGCGGTCTTTATGTAGAGTGATTCATCTATCAGCATCTCCTGTAGGTCTTCGGTTCGGTCTATTTGCGGGAGAAGAGGAAGGATGTATCTTCCGTATCTGAAGAACGCTATTATGTCCGAGGGATAGAGATTTCCCGTGCTGTATGGCGGATCGTGAGCATCCCCCTCGATTATGTCCTTTGCCATGGAGAGATATGAGGTTATCAGTCCATCCACTGCGGATATTGTGTCCTTGATTATTTCGTCATCAGAGGGCAGGATGTCGAATATGTGGCTTTCATAACCTATGGGGTGGTATTGGAATGCATGCGTTATTCTGCTTATGAGGTGGTCTGCAAGAGAAAGGCTGTTGAGTGTGGGCCAGTCTCGCAGGAATATGGCCAGCTCGTCCAGTATTATGGGTATGGCCGTTCTATCTGCCTTCACAATGTCCTCTATGAAATCCAGTACATCCCACGGCAGAAAACCATGGTGCAGTATGCTGTCCATATCTTCCTTCAGCGCATTTCTGAGCTCTTTCCTGTCGAAAGGGGTGTTCCTGTGCGAACCTACAAGGACCATCAGCTCGGACCGGACCTCTACATCTATGTCTCCGTTCATGTCATCATCTTCTAGGAGTCATGCTCAGGAGGTAGAAGGATATAAGGGTAAACGAAGGGGGTGAGTGAAAGTATTGTGCCTGTGCATTATGTGTGCATTAATCCGTGCATTATGTTTTATGCACGCGATGTGCGAAATCGTCATCTGGAAGATTTGAAAGATGAGTTAATCTGTGCTCAAAAAGGTGTTTTTGAGGTTTTAGAGCGTGTGCACATCGCATGTCTATCGGGTGCAAAAGTGTCAAGTTTTGTGTCAAGTTTTTGCGGAATTTTACTGTCAAATTTTACATGTGAGCTTTCATGGATGTAAGTGGTCAGGAAAAACTGATATAGCTGCAAAGGAAGATGGTTGTCATCTATGGAATGTGACTAACATGACAAAGAAAAGAAGAAGTAAGGAAGTATGGGCCCACATAATAGAGAGAGAAATCCGCACAGCTGGTGGCCTTGATGGATTGAACATCTCAGAGATGGCGAGAAAATACGGTGTTTCCAGGCAGACGATATATGGCCGCCTGAGGAAGATGGGATATCATACGGATAGAAGGCTGGGGAATGTGAAAAGACCGGTTGTTCGCCCTAATGGTCGAAGCGTGGATGAAAATAAGATGGCAGAGGAACTAGCCCATATGGGAGCCGCTGTTATCTCACCCAAGAAATGGCCACTCAGTGGAAAGAAAGGGAGAATACCTGATTTTGACAAACTCTTTAGAGTTCTTATCCTATGGGGGCATGATTTTTTTGATATAGAAAAAATGCACATGAAAGAAAATGGTTGTCTCGTTCTTGATCCGGATAGAAATGAGAGCATACATGAGGCTAGAGCCTTTCTTGATGACAGGGGTTTCCTTCTATACTCCCGGAATGACCCCATGATGAAAGAGATTATGGCAGAAGATATGAGAAAGATGGGATTTGCTGTGATACCTCTTGATGAAAAGTTTGGAATGTGGGCAGAGGGTGCGCGGAAAAGGCATGGGCTGATTGTTATGAGGGAGAAGGATTTTGAGAAAAAGATTGAGGATGAAAGAAGGACGGCATTGTCCAGAAGAGAATGCGTTCCGGAGATAGACATGGAAAAGTTAATGGAAACCGTTAGTGAGAAAGTCGTGGAGAGATGGGCTGAGAAACGAGGCTTATGTCTTGTTTCAAGTGAAGAGTTTGAATTACATGAAGATATGATTTCTGAACTCGAAGAGAAACTTGAGCAATGTGATGAAATGGTCGAAGAATATTTCTTTGATAGTGTGTATAAAGATGCGGTGGACGGTTTGGTGGTGTCTGAATTCGATGAACATATGAAAGAAGAGGAAAAATTCATAGAAATGCAGTATGATATCACTTAATGGGTCGCCTGTATTCCAAGCAGCCGAAACCCTGAGAGTTCCTGGAGCCTATGCCGGTGTCCCAGAGGAATTTAAGCATGTCCGAAGAGGCCTTCAATGTGAATTCGGCATTCGCGGCCCTCCACCACTGACCGCCGACATTGATTCTCTTTGATCTCATCCTTGTTATCTCGGGTATCTCGAATGGCCCGGCATATTCCTTCCCGAAATAGTGGTAATACTTCTTCCTGCTGTTCTCCTCGATTCTCTGCCTCCATTCAGGGTCCGTTGGTAGAAGATCCCACCTCTTTTCGTTACGGGTGCTGTCTATGTAGATTGGCGAGAGGCTTTTGAACTTAACATAGGAGGCAAAGTCAGGCGGACTGATATACCGTGGAGGTTCTATATCGAATTTCTTCTCCAGCAGGTTTATTTCTTCTGTTTTGAACATTCCCTCGACAGCAGAACGTAAGAGTTCGGAATCTGGGGAAGAAAGATTGAAAACTACAAAAGAATCTTTTGGAAACAGAATTTCATCTCCATCTATTATTCTGTCTTCAGAGTTCAAAAGCGAGAAATTGAAGTACTTAAAACCTTTAGACTGGTGTATACGAGAGGAAAGTTCCTCATTGGCTTCTTCCATAAATCTGTAAATAAGGGATGAAAGGGCGTGTTGATAGTTCAATGGGATTTTTTTGTTATCTTTAGATTTCAATCTGATGAGAAACCTCATAAGATATTCCCCATTTTATCTACTGAGAGAATATCGTCTTTAATGGCATCGAAACCTTTCTCTCTTAGCTTTTCCGCATCTTCTGGTTTTAAATCAAGAATGTAGAAGTCTTTAAACTGAGGATGATATCCCATCTTTTCAAAGTAATATGCTGGCATATTGAAGGAATACTCATAAAGAATCTTTCTTAACTCCCATTTGTCCTTTTTCTTACCTGTCTTACTCTCAATTTCCTCTATAATCTTTTCCCAAGTGATACTTTGTTTGAATGGATTGGAAATAATCTCTCCTAAAACCCTTTCTACCTCGCCTTCGGAGTTCTTCATTGCGTCTTCGGACTTCTTCACATGTTCAGACTTCTTCATTAATTCCGGCACCACAAACTTGAAGCCAGCGATCTTTCTGAAAAGTCTCTGAGCTTCGCTCCGTTTTTCAACGGTGAAGTAATCCAGATTTTCCAGTATTTTGCTTATTTTTTCCTCGTATTTCTCCTTCAGTTTTTTACCATCCACGGTTTTTTCAAATGTTTCGTTAATCATGTTTTTCTCATCGGCATATTTTAAGGTCCTGCCCTGATTATTCTTTATAACATCTATCGTAGCCCCCATGAGCTCCGAATCATAGATGTATCCAGAAAGTCGATCGATAGCACCGAATACATATATATTAGGCTTTTCTGAATTGTAATCTTTGTCCCTAGAGCGATAAACCCGGCCCCATCTCTGAATCTGACTATCTATTGGAGA
The DNA here is from genome assembly GCA_964475625.1 of uncultured Thermoplasmata archaeon. Lineage (GTDB taxonomy): Archaea > Thermoplasmatota > Thermoplasmata > WALJ01 > WALJ01 > JALTFR01. Next base: position 43,529 of record CAYYXK010000005.1, read on the forward strand.
TATCTCTGTTATCAATATGTCAAAGTCCAGATCTACAGAGGCCTCCACCATCTGTGTTGAAACAAGAATGGCATCCCTGTTTTCTTCCATTCTTTTCCTTACATTTGTTATCACTTTGCTTTTCTCTTTCTCAATCATGCGAGAATGCAGGAGGAAAACATTTGATGACTTGCCATCGACATCCTTCGCCGCATAATCAGTATCTTTCATGTGATCATAAAGCTTTATGGCCTTTGAGACATTGTTTACTATGATTAGTTTGTTTTCTCCCCTGTGGGCATCGAAAATATCTTTAATCTTTTTCTTAGCGTATTCTGAAACATTTACATCTTTAATCTTATTATCTTCCAATTCTATTTCGAAGAACGGTTTTTCAAAGAGTTCTATACGATGCCTTTTTCTTTTGAGGTTTTTCACCTCGCTTTTAAGACCTAGGCTGGAATCGGAGATATCGACCGTTTCTTTTCCCAGGAATTTTTCGTAATATGGAGGCCATGTAGCAGTTATTATAAGGAGGTTTCCTCTGAGCTCTTCGATTATTCTAAGTGTTTTGATGATTATTGCAGCCATTTCCGGGTCATATGCCTGAATTTCATCTATAAGGACAGCAGATTGTGGGTATATGGATATAACCTTGTCCGAGCCATAGTAGTTGAGTGAAGTCAGGAAAATCTGGTCCGGAGTTGTGAGCATGATGGGATATGAAAATAACTTCGAGGTGTTAACCTTGGTCTCCGTATCCAAATCCTGTCTGCCTTCCGAATCTTTTATGTACTCTATGAAAGCTGTTGAATGGAGTATGCTGAAATGGTCCCTTTTAAGAAGCTCTTTGCCATCTTTTCCCTTGAATCTGTCATATATGTCGTTAAGAGCCACCCGTAGAGGAAGAGTATAGATGAACTTTCTTCCTGTTCTCTGTGCCCATAGCAGTGCGAATTCCGTTTTCCCGGAGCCTGTTGGAGCCACAAGAATCATTCTTTTGCTGAACTTCTTTGAAAGTACCTCTTCCTGCCATATTTCAGGCACTTTTATAATGCCCTTGATTCTCTCATCCAGGTGATCAAATACCTTTGAAAGGTCGGTTTCTTCCTCTATTCTCATCCCACCGCTTGCGGAATAATCACATCTCCGGAGTATTCCGAGGAATACGAGGAAATCATAATCGGGCTTTTGATTCTCTATATCGTAGAATTCGGCCAGTTCTGAGATATCTTCGTCGTGCCCATCTATTTTTTGATAAAGTTCGTACATTGTGTCGGCATCCATTTTTTCAATCATTCCTCTTAGATGCTCCAAATATCGTTCTGGGGCTCCTTTTTCCTCTAAAAGTGCCAGAAAATCTTTCAGAAATACCTTCATGTCGATCGATTTTAGAAAGTTTGCGTATCTTTTTATTTCCTCTTCATATTCTCCTACAATCTCCATGAAGTCTTTTTTACCTATATAGAATGAATTGGCGTGATGAAGAAGTATAGCGGTTCTTATCCACCAGTCCATCTCTTCGTTTCCCAGTAAAGCAGCACTCCATACTGTAGATAGGACCTCATGCCGCACCTCATAATTTGTTTCCGTACCCTTTAGAAAACTGCTCAGTTCATTCCATTGCTCCGTATACTGGTGCTTATCATTATTGTATTTATCCGGCCATACTTTCTTCTGGAAATCCAGATATATCTTTCCCAAGTCATGAATGAAGATTGCCTCAGAAAGAGCTTTTATCGTTTCGTCCATCCCGTGTTTGAATTCGTACTCCATATTTTCTTGATTCTGTCTGAGATAGTTTTCTATTATCTCAAGCTCCTTGAGAAGTTCCGCAGTATGATATGCCAGAGACATATCAGCATCCGGATTGCCTTTATCCGGGCTTTTTGCTCTTATGAGCCCTATGACCTCTTTCATCAGATCCACCCCCACTCTTCGATTATTTTGAAGGTCCTGTCATTGATTTTCACCTTTTCAATCTTAACTGGCCCTTCAAGATATATCCGAGCACGATATGCCGCATGGATGACTGTCTTGAAATCCACCTTTCTTTCTGTGCTCTTTGTGATTTCTGCCTTGTTTCTCACAGATTTGCCATCATTCTCGAAGATTACCTTAACCGGTATCGAGTAGACAGGATACTGCCTGTTTTCTATGGGAAAGTCGCCTTCATTGTTTTTTCTCAGAATGTATGTTGGGTATGTCATCCATATGTTCTTTTTTGCCTCTTTTTTCTCAAATCCTTCTATTTCTCTGACATCTCGTATGAAGATTATGTCCTCGCTTCTACCAAGCGAAAGCACTTTTTTTGGTCGTTCCAAGGCATCTTTTATTTCCTCCAAGATTTTCTCTTTTCCTCTTATGAAAAGATAAAGACGACCATTGAAAAGCTCCTGTTGATAAACCGGAGTTCTCTGCGACTTCAAACCACTGCCATAAAGCGGTCTTTTCTGATTCCATAGCTCCGGTTTATCTCCTTTGGTTCTCAGTTCCACATCGCCCTTTATCAACTGCTGATAGTTCCAGAAATAGCTCTCGAATCCTCCGTGGATGCTTATCTTTACTTCCCAGAACTCCTCAGCATAATATCGATTAGTGGCGTTCTGCAACATTCCGATTATGGTGGATTTCGGCGGCAATGGGTATGTCTGAGCATAGTAGAACGTGAAGGGATTGCGATACTGTGCGAATGGCTGGAACATCTCTATGTAGATGGTTTTTTCTGGCATTGAAATCACTGGGGTTTTTCTGTAGATAATCCTAAGAAACCACGTATGTTATTCAATATTTCTTTCTTTGATTTTTTAGTCTCGAATTTGTCCTTCAGATCATAATCGCAGAATCCTTCTCTGAAATATATCATAGGCTTATTGTTAATATCAATCTCTCTTGCATCTATATGAAATGTTGGGAGGAGCCCCTCTTCTATTTCTTCTTCGATATCCACCTGTCCATTCTTGTCATCTCCATCTTTAGAATACTTTCTTTTAACTTTATAGTGTGTCTTTCTATCCAGTCTTATTTTATCTGCAAACGATTCATAGCGCCCATCGTTGTATTTTCCTACGACCACAAGCCAAGGAGAAAGGTCTTCTCTGCGTCCTTTGATATCTCTTTTTAGATTTAATACTGCATCAATAAGATCTACTATTCTTTGTTTGGCTTTATTTTCTTCTATTTCTATATCTCCTATGTTTTCGTCTCCATGTTCGTTTTTGAGATATTTTCCTATCCTATTAACATCTATAGTTATGTTATAGATGTAAAAATCCATCTTCTCTTCTATTGTTACTGGATTGCTACCAGATGAGCCTGCTCGTTTCATAATATCAAGGTTGGCCATAGTGTGTACATCCATATTCAAAGGAGTCAGAGATATTGCATGGCTTATTTTTACTGGAGAAACTCTCGTAGTAGCTGCTTCATTACTGCCTTTTTTAGCAATCATGAATCCAAAGAGGTCAAACTCTGGATAGTTTTCGAATATTTCTTTTTTCACCTCTTCCAGTCTAACCACATCTCCTTTCTCTGCGTGCAATTGGCCGGGTCCTGCAAGCTTCCATCTGTCCGGGAATAGTTTATTGCCCCAATGAAGTATGCTGTACCTGAGGGCATATCTGCTAACCATAGCATACTGCCTTCCGTCCCACTTCGTTATTTTCTTCAATTCCTGATAGTTTGTTCCGCCACCCCAATCATAATTTAGGGAGCTTGCGTGGAACACCACATCAAGAACTATATATTTTTGCCCGTTTTTCTCTTTTTCATCATTTTTTCCCATGTTATTCACCTCCATTTTTCTTCGCAGACATTATCCCAATCACAATTGTGTAGGATATTTTTTCAAAATTATCGTCAGTCTCATCTGGAATGTGCATTTCACCTAGAGAATTGATGAGATTCTTAACTCGAGGGTCGTCCCCATGGAGATTCAAAGTCTTAAGAAGCAACCATAGAAACCTATCTTTGTTCCGGGTTTTTATCGCTTCCAACATCTCGAACACCATTCTTTCTCTAGACTTTTCAGTGCCTATGTCTCCAAATATTTTCGTTATCTCTCTCCTGAGATTGTCAAGATTTTCTCTGGACACTGCATATATTTTTTCAATATTTTCTCTATTTTGTTCCATATTACTTACCTCCATAAACTAATGAAACAACTATAGAAAGTGCGAATTCCCTCCAAGAGATGTCGTTGGATAGGATGTTCTCAAACAGATATACATTGAGCCTTTTAATGGATTTTTCGCTCTCTTCTGTTTCAGAAGATCCAAGGAAAGTTTTCATTAACTGATTTACAAAAGAGGATTTATTTCCTTTTTTTACTGCTGAAAGAAGGCCATACACTAGAGTGCTTCTTTCATCTTCTTTTGTTATTTTTGAGATTTCGGAGAATGCTATCGTCATATCTTTGGCATATTTTTTGATTCTTGCAACATTATCGGAAGAATTATTGAAAAAACCATCTCCAAAAACATAGCTTTCATACTTTCTACTAGAAAGAGTTTTAATATTTGATTCCACGGCGAGGGCATAAATCAAGGAATTAGAAGAAACCCAGATATCTTTTCGAATCTTCTGCGTTTTTTTATCTTTCCAAGAAGGTGGAGGGTTCAAAAGACCATGTAGATATCTTATTATGATAGGAGTCAATGGTTTATTTTTCAGGAATTCTTCCAGTAACCAGTTTTTTATCGCTTTTCTATCTTTTTCCTTCAGGTCTGCAATTTCTCTATTCAAGTACTCCCTGATGGTATCATCAAGAAGTATGCTAGCCTGAACTTTTGATAACCCGATAAATTCCACATCAATGAGCTGTTGCTGAGATATTCCAGAATATTCAACGACATACATCTGTTCTAATTGAAACTGAGATTTGTATTCGATGATTTTGTCTGTTATTGTTTGCCAAGTAACTCTTAAAAAAGAAAATTCACCATCTTTGGTTTTAGCAGATTCTATCCTAGTTTTCAGTTCTCTGTTTATTGTATATGATATTTCAAGAGTAGGAGTATAAAACATATAGTTCTTACCCTTTATCCAAATAAACGATTTAGGGAAAGAAAGGAGATAATAAACAGGATTTGTGCCAAATATGTTCTCCATATCATCTAATGTAAAAACTTGCCCATAATACATATTGCTAAAATCAGATGCGGGATAGATGAATGGGCTCAGACTTTTGTCTAACACTTTTGTAGATAGATTTTTTATTTTTTTATCTCTTCTTACGAAATGTTCATGAAGTAATTTGCCAAATGATTCGAGTATTTCTTTTTCTTTTCCTGATTTGTTAGTTCCACTATTAAAAATCCCCAGATTTGCGAAAAAACTATGGTATGCGATTATACCTACATGATTTGTATTTTGCAAAATATTTCTTTTGTTATTGCCATACTTTTTTGATAAGATATCTTCGTATGGGCCGTATTCAGTTTTTAATTTTTCTTTAATTTTGTAATTTAAATCAAATATTAGATTGTATGCCTCTATGTTGGGATCTTTTTCAAAATTCTCTTTATTCTTGAGATTAATGTTTTCTATAAACTCTTTCAATTTTGACTTGATGATTTTTTGAAGCTCATCAGAATCTAACCCAAAATTCTTCTTCAAATCATTCTTTTTAAAATTGTCTTTTTCTATCCATCTAAAGGTGGTATTTTTAATTACATCATACCAAAATGCATAGACGAATCTTCTTTCTATGTCTTGAGGATTTTTAATTCTTTCTTGGAGCTCCCTCAAATCCCACCCGTACACTTCTTCCATCAGATTCACGAAGCCCAGAATACCGGCATCTATGAAC
>CAYYXK010000006.1:0-48592 GCA_964475625.1 uncultured Thermoplasmata archaeon
ATTTACCAGAAAGTATGGCACCATAGCTTATAAAACTGTTTGTGCAACAGAGCAGAATTTGGTATCAGTTTCACCTCGACCCATCCGGAATCCCTGTGCCAGTGTCTTTCCTTTATCACCGCTTCGAAGTCGTGAGCGAAACCGGGGCCGCCTATCACCGTCGTCTCGTATTCTCCCCCTTCGCCACCGACATTTATGCCGTATTTCTCGCGAAGTTCAACGAGGTTCTCTATTGCCCTCTCATCGATTATCCTTCCGAGCCATTCCTCTCCCAGACCGTAGGCGCTCACCGAGACTATCATTATCCGAAAGCCTGCTGAAACCATATCCCGAACTAACATTTCCTGGTCCTTTCTCCAGAGGGGCGCGAATGTCCTTATTCCGAGTTCGTGGCATATCCTCTGCACTCTGGCCCACTGGTAGTCCGATTCAACGGCACCCACGAGAACTCCGTCGATTTCCGGAATGGAAAGTGCCTCCTTCATGTCCTGAAGTTCGTCTTCTTCCACGCCTTCGGTGTGTTTCACATGGAGTTTCAGTCCCATGGCCTCCGCAATCTTCACGGCCTCCCTCGTGTTCGGCCTCTGGAACATATACGAATCGGCATCCGTGAGAAGAATGACAGCATCGCTGACTTCCCAGCCGTATTGTCGGGCTATGTAAATAGAATATGTGGAATCCTTTCCCCCGGACAGGAGAGCGGCGAGCCTCACTTCAATACCATCTTCGCATCCACTACAACCGTGTCCTCTTCCCTGACAAAGACAGGGTTCAGGTCCATCTGGCTCATGTAACCCTTCAGGTCGAGCGCCATCTTGGAAACGTTCATCAAAGTGTCTATGAGCGCATCTCTGTTGGTCTTTATTCCCCTGAATCCCTCGAATATCTCGTGGGCCTTCAGTTCTCTGAGCATCTCGTCGGCATCGTCCCGGAATATGGGAAGAACCCTGAAGGAAACATCCTTGTATAGCTCGGTATATATTCCTCCGAGACCGACCATGACCGTAAGTCCGAAGGTCTGGTCCTCTATCACACCTATTATTGCCTCCACGCCCGGCCTCTTCATCTCCTCAACCAAGATCTTCTCTTTCGGGAACTTCTTCCTCATCTCGTCGTAGGCCTCTTTCAACTGTTCAAAATCATCAATATGCAGTTTGACCCCGCCGACATCGGTCTTATGAAGTATCTTCGGAGAACACACTTTCATGACAACGGGGTATTCGAAATCCGGTTCCTTTATCTCCTCTCCCGGTGCTATGACCATGCGCTCCGGTGTTTTGAAACCGTAGTGGTCCAGTATATCCTTCACTTCATCCTCGGATAGCGATTTCCTACCAAGGCTCTTCAAGAAGTCTTTCGGGTCCATATCCCTGAAACCCTCTTTGGTATAAAGAATTTGTCAATCACAAGCGATATATATTCGGCCCGAATTGCGCCCTTCATGTCCGAACTTCCTTTCATGAAAGCGGATGAGCTCCTGAGCGGGGAGATGGTCGGTAAGAGAGTCAGAACAAGGGGGTGGATATACAGGACGCGACACAAAGGAAAGATGGTGTTCACCGTTGTCCGGGATTCCACAGGCATAATTCAGGCAACCCTTTTCAAAGGCGATATGGAGAGTGAAAATGACTTCGAAGATGCGAAAAAGGCATTGGTTGAATCCTCCGTTGAGGTGGAGGGCATACTTGTCGAAGAACCTCGTGCGCCCGGAGGATGTGAGATACAGGTTCGGCGATTCAAGGTGATCCATTTTGCCGAGATATTCCCCATAACAAAAGACCAGAGCGAGGAGTTCCTGATGGACAAGAGGCATCTCTGGGTGCGCTCCCGCAGGCTCACTGCCATAGCAAAGATAAAGCATTCACTTCTTAAAGCGGCGAGGGAATGGTTCAATGAACAGGGCTTCTACGAGGTGACACCTCCGATACTCACCGGAAGTGCCGCGGAAGGTGGTGCAACGCTGTTCGAGGTGAAGTACTTCGGAGAGAAGGCATATCTGAGCCAGAGCGCTCAGCTTTACCTTGAGGCCATGATTTTCTCTCTTGAAAATGTCTATTCCGTAACTCCCAGTTTCAGGGCCGAAAAGAGCAGAACGAGGAAACATCTCACAGAGTTCTGGCACCTTGAGGCTGAAGAAGCCTGGACCGGACTTGAAGGAAATATGAAGGTACAGGAAGAATTACTGGCCCACATAGTCAGAAGGGTGGCGGAGTGGAATGTGAAAGAACTTGAATTCCTCGGAAGAGACCCTGCGGAACTGAAGAAGATAGAGACCCCGTTCCCCAGATATCGCTATGCCGAGGCGCTCGACAATCTCAGAAAGAAAGGAGTTGAACTGGAATGGGGAGATGATTTCGGCGCTCCCGAAGAAAGGAAACTCACCGAAGATGAAGAACTGCCCATATTCATAACCCACTGGCCGAAGGAGGCGAAGGCATTCTACATGCGCTGGGACCCTGAGGACACAAAGGTTGTTCTCAACAACGACATGCTTGCTCCCAGAGGCTATGGGGAGATATTCGGAGCAAGCGAGAGGGAAACCGATGTGAACCACCTCATAGAGCGATTGAAGGCCGAGGATGCAAACATAGAGGACTATGACTGGTACCTTGATCTCAGAAGATACGGTTCTGTTCAGCATTCGGGATTCGGAATGGGTGTTGAAAGGGTTGTTGCATGGCTATCGAATGCTGAGCACATAAGGGAAACCATACCCTTCCCGAGGACGCCCAGCAGAATCAGACCTTAGTCTCATCAATCCCTTTTTTCCTTTCCGTCATCTTCGGCTCCGGCCGTTCCGGGACTCTCTTTTTTCAGAGTATACTCCATACCGCATGTGGTACATACGACCTTTCCGTCATCTTTGAACATGGCGATGGTTCCTCCGCAGCGTATACACCTGAACGGATAGGGTGCGATCGGAAGAGAACTTCCTTCACTTCTGTATCGTATGTATCCTGTCGGAGAAATATCCAATGAAACAGGCTGCTGATATGGATAAGGCTGTTGCGGTGGTGGGTACTGCGGCGGGTACTGCGGATATGCGTGCTGCGGTGGATATTGTTGTTGAACATAAGGGGGGTATTGGGGCGGATACTGCGGTTGATTGTAGTACTGATTTTGATGATATGCGTATGCGTTCGCCGGACCATACATGGAATCCCTTCCATGCATTGCCGGAGCTTCGGATGCGGATATGGTCTGAGGGAAAATGAATGTCCGAATGAAGCGGATGGAATAGAGATAGAATATGTATGCCCCGATGATGACCATTGCCAGAAGTAGAAACTGGCTTACAATGTCGAGGCCCTTGGATGAGAATACATCTCCAGACATCAGAAGGTAGTCATTTGCGAAATGGAAGAGTATTGCGGCATGAAGCCCCCATTTCAGAAAGAGATATCCCATCGCAAGCCCACCCACCATGGCGGGAAGGACCTTGAAGATATCCCATCCGGCAAAGGCATGTGCCAGACCGAAGAACAGTGAAGACGTGAAAAGGAAGATAAGAGCCGGCCAGTCCAGTTCAAGCTTTCCGCCCAGTATGTATCTCCACACGGGCTGCATTTTTTTCTTTTTCATAAAGAGATGTGTGAAGAGCAGAGGTATTCCGATGAAAGGTATTCGGGTAACGATTTCTTCCCATACCCCCGCCCTTGCCAGAGAATATGCTGTAAACCATACGGGTTCGTTTCCCATCTGCGGTATTACAGGGTTCTGGTTGAGGAAATCCGCGATAAGATAGGAAATAGTGCTGAAGAAGAGAGTGGCCATCAGAAGAAGGCCTGCCTCGAGAATCGGGCTGTCGGAAGGCAGTTTCAGAGACTTTCTGTCGATATCGGATTTAAGACGGCGTATGAACCGCCCCCTGTCCTGATAGAAGGTGTATCCGACGGATGCCAAGATAGCGATGAATATGAAGATGAAATATCCCTGAAATGCCGCCCCGTCTATCGTGGCTATGCCCACTATCAAACCGGGAGGTAGCATGACATATACGACCGTCACAGGCATGGAGGGTATTTGAGAGACGCCGGAGAAGACGCCTCCATGATAGTGAGCGCTCAGGTCTATTTTCTGTGTTCCCCCGCTTTCAATGCTGATATTTCCTTTCATTGAAAACGAATTTTGCATATACACTGATGTGTTGGTGAATGTTATGGCCATCGTATTTCCATACCAGTTGACGTCATACGCGGTGGGTATCTCGAAAGATATGAGCGATTCGGCATCACTATGGGACACGTTCTGGCTGAATGACACCAGTATCACATTTCCCTGCGTATTCACTATTTCCGCATCAAAAAGATCGGATACCGCTCTGAACTTGGATGTGGAGCCCTCCCCGTATGTGATATGATACTCCGTACCCGAACTGAGAGGGCGACTCGGTACAAAGATGTATTTTCCCCCCACCAGATATCCCGTGCCGTTGATGTCGGGTGATATCTTGAAAACCGGATTTCCGGATGGGTCCGTGACCTGATACTCGGAAAGTATTATGTCCGAACCTGTTCCTATCTCGGGAGTGACTATCGAATCGTTTACCGTCGGTGCCACATATATCAGAGTTGCGGTTTCCAGCAGCAGAAGGGCCAAAAAGACTATCAAAAGAAGTGAAACGATTATGTTGAGGAACTTCTTCAATGGATTGACAGGGGAATTCATTCCCGGCCCCCCAGAAGCTCTGACGCACTTATCACGGAGATCAAATGGACATCTTCGGAACCGACCGCCTCATCCGAACCCTCCTGTCGGTTCACTATGACAACCGCCTTTTTCACCACTGCGCCTGCGCTCCTCAGGGCTTTTGTCGCCTTTACGATCTGACCCCCCGTGGTGGTCGTATCTTCGATTATGAAGACCTCATCCCCCTCTTTCAGGTCCCCTTCCACCTGATTTCCGGTTCCGTATCCCTTTTTCTCTTTGCGAACTATTACCATCGGAATGCCCGAAAGAACCGATGCTACCGCAGCTATCGGTACGGAGCCCAGTTCAAGACCTGCCAATCTGTCCGTTCCGTTGGGTATTCTGGAAACAACCTCTTCGGCCATAATCCGGAGCACATCCGGGTTGCATGTCGCCTTTTTCAGGTCCACATAGTAATTGCTCTTCTTTCCCGAGCGAAGGGTGAATTCCCCGAACTTTATGGCCCCGATGTCTTTTAAGATATCTTTCAGTTCCATCATATCACCATGGTACATCTTTGTATCCTATCTTATATCCTATTATGTTCACAACTCTGTGAAGGATGGGCGTTATTATGAATAGCGTTATCAATGCGGCGGCATTCCAGAAATAGCGCATGAAGAATGAAGGGTATGCGGCGGCTACAAGGAAGAGCGCAACTATGAGAAAGGTCATCTGGTCGAGGAAATACGCCTTCTGCCCCCTTCCTATCCCCATTCTGCGCTTTATAAAACTTCCCGCGGAATCCCCCATGAGAGCCCCGTATGCCATAAGGGCCGTTATTCCTACGGCAGTGATGATGTTGTCGGAGAACGGGGGGAGATAAGGTGTATTGAGAAAATGCGCGAGAAACTGCTGTAAGATTCCTATGAACGCTGCCGAAGCCCCGCCGCCGATGAAACCTCTCCACGTCTTTCCGTTTCCAAGCAGCCTTTTCCCGTCAAAAAATGTCTTCCCGAAGTCGATGGGTGTCCCACCCCCGAATATCACCGCCGTCGAGTTGGCAGAGAGTGCGGGTACGGCGAGCCAGAGTGCTGCTACGGCTTTCAGCAGTATGTCGGACACGAGCGGGAATATGTCTTTCTCTTTAACTGTTTTCTCTTTTATACGGCCCAGTAGTGATAAGATTTATATGCTAGTCCTTTATTGCGGCGTTACTCCCATTGTAATAAGGAAAAAAATGGAGGTATCTACACATGACAGGAAAAAAGAGCAAAATCGTGAGCGTGGCGCTCATCGTACTTATGTTGGGTGCGATATTCGGAGCGCTGCCGGGCGCAACAAGTGGAGCAAGCACAATTGAAGACGGGACAATAGTTGTTATTGTAACTGATAATGCAGGTCCTGTTCCTATAGGTTACGAGATAAATGTTTATAATGCAGATGATGATTCCATGAACTCGTATTATCTTGAGACCAAGGGATATATCGAAATCGATGTCCCTGCAGGGTATTATGAGATAAAACTTCCGGTTCAGAAGGTCGGAACAAAGGTCTATTTCGAGAACTCAACCGGTGCATTTATGGTCGGTTCCGGCGATAGCGTGAGTCAGAGCCTGAAAGTTGACTCTGCATCCTTGGATTACACTTTGAACGGGACCGTTACCGATTCCGGCGGTGCGCCTGTGGCGGGCGCAAGCGTCTCAATCATAGATTATTCCACAGGCTATGTGGATTCCACGACCACGGATGTCAACGGAACCTATGAGATGAACACATATAACGGAACATTTGCGGTGTGGGCATACAAGGAAGATATCGGAACCAGCTACACACTCGGACTGGCAATAAACTCGGACACGACGCAGAACATGACACTCGACACGAAACCGTACCTTACGGGCTATGTTACAGACAGCGATACGGGAAAGGGAATACAGAATACGATACATGTGGTTCTTTACGATGAGGATTCACAAAAAATCGTTGTGAAAGAACTTGACCACGACGGTCCTTTCTTCCAAGTAAGTCTCTATCCGGGAAACTTCTCTGTTCTTATTTCGGCTGACGGCTACAACGCATATTTCAACAACAATGTGACATGCACGGGCGGAACCATCGATCTTGGGAATATCGCCCTCACACAGGCACAAAAGACGGAGGACAGGACCGAATATTCCTTTGGAAATGATTTCAACACCCTCGATGCGGTAAGGACTATCTCATATTCGCCATCGGATGTCATGGAAGGTCTGGCAGTTCCCGAGTCGGGGAACCTCAGGTTCCAGATAGACAACCAGTTCGGAAACTCCGATGGTAATGTGAATGCCACGGAGGCGACTGCCTTCGAAAACTGGGTGAAATCAATGTTCGCACCGGTCTCCACTGCATACGAACTTAATGTCAATGACACATATTTCAATGAGAGCAGTACGGCGATAACGGTGACCGATGCGGCAGGATCGGTTACATCATCGACCCCTGTAAACATAGAGATATCCTCTTCATTTACATCTGTTGAGAACATATGGGATGAAAGTGTCAATGTGGACCTCTTCGCATCATATGATTCTTCCCTCATAAACCACAGTTACAGTCTGAGCGTTCCATCCGGATATGAAAGGGTTGGCCTTGACGCACCCTCGAATGTGATGGTAAGCGGCTTTGTGAACATAGATGTGGATCCCGAAGAAGGAACCGGTGTGGCAAGCATCAGCTTCAATATTGAAAAATCCCTTCCGGGCAATGCCAGCATAAATGTGGCTACCGGAGAGTATGTCTATGCCAGAGAGGATGTCAATGACACATACATAGTTAAGACGGGCAAGAACGTTTCATTCACTGCCATATTCGACGACCCCAACGGAAACGAAGCAGGTGCCACATATACATGGAACTTCGGAGACGGGAGCGTGGAAGAGAATGGAATAGACATAACCCACGCATATTCCATAGGTAGAGAGTATACGGCAACTCTTACGGTGACCGAAGTGAGCGGAGATACTGTTACTGCTGAAGTGCACATACAGGCGGATGATACGGCGCCGATCCCTGTACCCGAGGCAAACAACACTCATGTCGATGAGAAGCAGATCGTTGAGTTCAATGCCTCCGCTTCCACGGATACAATAGACGGCAGCACTGCCGGCATAGTCCTGAAATACAAGTGGGACTTCGGAGACGGAAACAGTTCCGTCCAAGAAGTTGCGGACCATTCCTATGAGAAATGGGGAACCTACACCGTGACCCTGAACGTCACCGACGCCGTAGGAAACTACAACACCGCAACAGTGAGCATAACCGTGAATGACATAACGCCTCCTGTTCCTGTGTTCAACTGGACGGATTCCGAGAATGTGACGCATTCATCGAAAGATGTTGGCACAGCCTCCGTCACAAAGGGAGACACCATATCATTCGATGCGGCTCCATCCTATGACCCTGCGGGATATGACGGCGTACACCACTCCATAACCTACAACTGGTATTTCGAGGATACGGACACGTTCTACAACGATACCCAAACAGTCCCACACACTTTCACTGAGGCAGGGACATATGTCGTCAAGCTCAGTGTGACCGATTCGGCAGGCAACCACAAGGAGATAACAAAGCTCTTCGAGGTCAAATACGGCCCGGTTCCCAGACTGGAGATAAAGAACCTCACCCTTTCCACCAGTGAGCCGAGGGCGGGAGAACCGGTCTACATAATGGCCAATATCTCCAATTTCGGTGATGCGGATGCACTCTCACCCACTGTGCTCTTCTATATCAACGACAAACCTCTGAGCGGCACACCGAAGTTCTATGTCTATCAGGACGGGGGCCTTGTAGATGCGGATTCCACGATACCGAAAGGCGAATACAGGATTGTGAAGATGGAATGGACCCCAGAACAGGGAACGTTCACGGTAAAGGTCAATGCCACGGATTCCGCAGAACCCTCCTTCGCACCGATAACACACGAGAAGGAGATAAAGGTCACCGTGGGACAGGCCAAGTGGATGGACTATCTGCCTATCATCCTTGCGGTTGTGGCCATAGCAGGCGTAATAGCCGTATATGTTATGTACAGCAAGGGAATAGGGCCCTTCTCATCCGAGCCGAAATCCGCAAAGGAGAAAGGTGACAAAAAGAATAAGAAAGAGAAGAAATAAACCCCTTTCAATTCTTTATTTTCTTTTTTGGGACTGACAAACTGTGGAATTGTGGTAAAAGCGAGATGCTGGGATGTAATGGGTTTTTGTCAGAGACTCAGAGGCCTAGATATTTCAGTATTCCTTTGTAGGCCTTCTTTGCGTCGGCGACGGCACTCACTATGTCCTTTGTTCCGTTGACCGCATCACCGCCTGCGAAGACCCCTTCTATGGATGTCATGCCGTTAGCATCCACCTTTATGTCGTTCCAGTTCATCTCAAGCTTTTCCTTCATATTTTCGGGCAGGAACTTGAAATCGACCGTCTGGCCCGTGGCTTCGATTATCAGGTCGGCTTCAACGAAATATTCCTTATCCTTCATCGGAACCGGCTTTGCCCTTCCGCCGCCTTCCTGCTCTACCATCTCATTCTTCCAGTACTTCATGCCTTTGAGCTTTCCGTTCTCGACGACATATTCGAATGGTGTGACAGTCCAGATGAACTCCACGCCTTCATCCACGGTTTCCTCATATTCTTCCTCGGCATTGCTCGTACCTGCGCTCGGCCGATCCTCAAACCTTCTGCGGTAGTATATGGATGACTCCTTCGCACCAAGCCGGAGAGCTGTCCTTGCGGCATCCATCGCGGTGAAGCCTCCTCCGATAACTATAACCTTTTGGCCCACATCCACTTTCTCTCCCATGGCCACCTTTCTCAGGAAGTCTATGGCATGCATGACTCTGTCCGTCTTATCGGCACCTTCGGTCCCGGTTGTTCTGGGCCTGTGGTTTCCGGCACCTATGAAGAGCGCATCGTACTGATTCATCAGTTCGGAGAATGAGATGTCCTTTCCGACCTCAACTCCGTACTTTATGTCCGCACCGAGAGAAACTATGAAATCCACCTCTTTGTTTATGAAATCCATGGAGAGCCTGTATCTCGGAATACCTATGGTCATCATGCCTCCGGGAATGCTGTGCTTCTCGTAGATATCCACTTTGACACCGTTGAGCGCAAGGTAGTATGCCACGGTAAGGCTGGCAGGACCGGCCCCTATTGCAGCGACCTTCTTTCCGGTATCCGCTTTTTTCGTCAGATGCACATCGCGGTCATAATCCGAGTTCTCGGCGATATACCTCTTCACATGCCGTATGGCCAGTGCGTCGCCCCTTTTACCGAGAACGCAGGCATCTTCACATCTGTGTGTGCATACGGTACCGCATATCTGAGGAAGAGGAAGGTCCTTGAAGAGTATATTGACCCCTTTCTCCACATCTCCGTCCGCCATGGCCCGCAGATATGCCGGTATGTTCACCCTTGCCGGACATCCGGGTATGCACAGACCGCAGCCCATGCATCTGTCCGCCTCTGCCATGACCTCCTCTCTCGTATAGGGGAGCATGTACATCTCAAAATCCTTCTTCCTCTCATTGGGGTCCCTCTGTTTCACAGGGACTCTTTTGAACTTATCGAGTGTTCCGGGGATTGTCATGATATCACATCCGTATTCGTGGCTCCATTTTCATGCCGTATTTAAGCTAATCGATTTCGACATTTTCAGTTCGATATTTGTCTCTTTTGAGACGATTTTCGTCTCATATTGCTCATTTCTTCTGAAGTTGGCTGGTATCCAGTACGAAGTCTTTCGTATCGCTCACGGCCCTTGTGTCTGGTATGAAACTGAAATGTTCCTTCCCTTCGCTCACATGGGTGAACGTCCTTATCATCTGAAGCGAACCTGTGGGGCATATCTCCACACAGAGTCCGCAGAAGCAGCACCTACCGTAATCTATCTGCGGCCTCAGTGGCCTTGAACCCGGTTCCTTACGGGCATATTCGGGAAAAGGCACCATCCTTATGGCCTGATCCGGACATATTCTGGAGCAGTTGCTGCATCCTATGCACATCTCCAGATCGTTTGTATGGAAGCCCCGATAGCGCTCCGCAGGGGGTTTTATCACCTGTGGTATCTCGACCGTATGCGGCTTCTTGAAAAGCTGCTTAAGTGCCAGAAATGGCGAGACATAAGTTCCTTCTCTTTTGATTGTCATTTCGATCACCTATCTATATCCGGCGGACATACATCCAGATTGAACAACAGGGGTGCGACATCCGCTATCCTCTGCCCGACCAGCATTTTCTCTATGACCTGTATGCCGTGGCTTATCGAAGGCCCTCTTACCTGTACTCTGTACGGCCTGTTCTCTCCGTTGCTGACTACATAATATCCGAACTCTCCCTTGGAGCTCTCCACCTTTCCATAGGCTTCTCCGGGGGGTATCTTCCAGTATAGCGGGTTCGGAAGCTCCGCCTTCACAGGGCCTCTGGGCATATTCCTTAGCTTCTTGGTTATCTTCCTTACGAGATTGATGCTCTCCTCGAACTCCATCCTGCGAATCATCGCACGGGCGTAGGCATCTCCTTCCTTCATGGTGGGTATCTCGAAATCAAGGTCGGGATATGCCGCATAGGGTTCATCTCTCCTGATATCTATCTTAAGGCCGGTTGCCCTTAGATTCGGCCCTGTGACCTCCATCCTGAGAGCTTCCTCTTTTGTCATTCTGCCGAGTCCCACGGTCCTCTTATGGAAAAGCTTGTGGTTGAACATTATCTTGTCGTACTCCTGCAAGCGCTTCTCCAGATAGTCCATGGTCTTATCTATCTCATCCTCTATTCCATCCGGGAGGTCCCATCTGGGTCCGCCCGGGAAGTTGAATATGTGGTATACTCTTGCACCGGTTATCTTCTCGTATATGTCAAGGAGATAATCCCTGTCCCCGATGGACCAGTGGGACATGGTATAAAGTCCGAGAGAGCCGCCTGCTCCAGCAAAATAGAAGAGATGGGCACTTAGCCTTGCCATTTCCAGTATCAGAGAGCGGATATACTTTCCACGCTCCGGTATCTCTATATCCGCAAGGCGTTCGACGGCTATTGAATATGCGGCCTCGCTGTGGTCAGGGTCAGGTACACAAATACGGCATATCAGAGCAGGCCCCTGTATCCAGAGCCTATCCTCCATAAGCTTCTCGAAGCTCCTGTGAAGGAATCCGGGAATGGACTTTGCCCATACGATGGTGTCTCCGTCCACTTTGACCCTTACACTGAAGTTACCGGTTACTCCCGGGTGCTGCGGGCCGAAGAACAGGTCGAATGCCTTGGTGCTCATTTCTCTTCCTCCACGAATGGTATGCTGTCATATTTCTCCCTAACATATTTCTTCGGATCGAAATCCTTTCTCATCGGAGGCGGGGCATCCCAATCTTCGAGTATGAACGGTGTCAGTTCCGGATTCCCTTCGAACACTATCCCCATCATCTCGTGGGCCTCCCTCTCATGTGTCTGAGCTATGGGCCATATGTCCATGAAGGTTATGTAATTTGGATTCTCCCTCGGTATTCTCACCTTCAGGAAAACCGTAAGTCTGTGCCTGTACGACCAGAGATTGTAGACCAGTTCAAACTCGTTATCCTTTATCCAGTCCACATACTCTATGGATGCGAGGTGGATGAAACCCATCTTCTTCAGAAATACGGCAGCGTCATGTCCCTTCTCGTTGGGAACCTTCACGGCTATCTGTCCCTTTCTGAGGATTTTTACCTCCGAGCCGGGAAATTCCGATATCTTCCTTGCAAAGACCTCCTCCGACATTACCACCACTTCCTCATGAGTTTTTCCTGATTCGCCCTGTACTTCTCCAGATTCTTCTTGTAGCGCAGATAACCATCAGCCTTTCCTTCCTGTATCATGTCCATCAACGCCGTGAAAGCGCGTGTTATGGCCTGTGGTCTCGGCATGCAACCCGCGATATAAAGGTCCACGGGAATGTACTTGTCAAGGTGGTTTATTGTCACATGGGAATCCCAGTACGGCCCTCCGTTCACAGGGCACGAGCCGAATGCGATGACATATTTCGGGTCCAGCATCTGGTCGTATGTTCTTATTATTCTTTTGAGTGTCTTTATGTTCACATATCCGGTAATCAAGAGTATGTCCGACTGCCTAGGGGTTACCATCGAATGCATCCCGAATCGTTCCATGTCATATCTGGATGTCATCAGAGGCGACATCTCTATACCTCCGCATCCGGTACAGAAATGGACCATCCACAGTGATTTCTTCGTGGCCCATCTTGCGGCCGCACCGAACTTTATCATATCCGCATCGCCCTGCTGTTGCACATATTCTACCATTACGGGGTTGTCCGCTGGTGCATTGATATCCGTAGCCTGCTCATTAGTGTTGTTCTCATCTACCATGCGCTCACCACCATCACATATGCGAGTGCTATTATCGCCAGAACCGTTGGCCACTTCCAGTAGAATGCGAATGCCTGTCCTATCCTGAACCTCAACATAACACCGTTTATCAGTATGGCTATGAAGAACATCATAAACACAAGAACTATCCACAGAAGGAGGTTCAGTACCATTCCAGTGATTGTGGATGGATCGAAAAATATCGCTCCGCCCAGAAACAGGCTCACGAAGAGGCTGCCCTCCATGACGACGGCTATGGCGTGCCATAGGAAAAGCATGCCCAGATGCTTTCCGCCATATTCGACCATCGGCCCCGTTGCGACCTCGTGCGGTGCTACCGGCTGGTCGAAGGGCTTCTCACCGAACTGTCCCTGAAGACAGAGGTCCGCCACAAGAGCGGACAGCGGAAGTGCGAGTATGCCCCATCCAGTTTCGCCCTGCTTTGCAACTATCTCCCCAAGGGATGTTGTATTGTAGTACAACATAACGGAGAGGAGCGTCAGTACGAATGGGAGCTCATATGCCATCATAAGGACGAGCGATCTCATGACCCCTATGCCTGCGTTCGGATTCCCGGATGCTCCCGCACCGAGTGCCATTCCGAGTCCGGATATCACCATGAGGTACATTATCACTATCAGGTCTCCGTGGAACGAAAGCATCGGAAATCCGCCCATGGGTATGAAAAGCATAGTGGCAAGGACCCCTACCACTGCAAATATGGGGCCGATATCAAAGACCCAGCTGTGGCTTATGTTCTCTCTCTTCGAGAAGAGCTTCATGACATCCACGAACTGCTGGTAAACAGGAGGGCCTATCCTATTATGTATTCTGGCAGTTATCTTCCTCTCAAGACCCATGAAAAACAGTCCGAGCACGGGCACGAATAGCATCATGAATGCTATTGTCAGTATCTCGTTCATGTTCATTTACCACCACCATCCTGCTATGATTATCAGCATTCCGAGGAAACCGACGACATAATAGACATAGTCCTGGACGTCTCCGGTATAAAGTCGCCTTATGCCCTCGGATATGTATTCATAACCCGTTCCGAAGGCATCATATATCATCTCCAGACGCTTTCTCAGGTAAGGCTCGAAAAGCCTCTCTATCGGCCTGTAGAAACTTCCTGCGAAATGCAGTTCAAGGTTCTCATGGTGTTCGTAGACCTCTCCGGATAGGAATGTGTCGTGCTGGTCGACCTTTCTTTCCTTTCCTCCAAAGACGAAGAGGCCGAAACCCACCATCATTGCCAGCAGCATTACGTTCATCACCATCATGGCATCGTATGCACCGAAGCTTTCTCCCACAAACAGGGAGTACCATGAATCCACCGATATCGGCTCTATCCCGATATATGACTCTATGCTGGCTATCACACTCAGTGGTATTCCGGGAACTATCGCAAAGAGCACTGTTATGCTCGCCATTATCAGCATAGGTGTGAGTACCAACGGGGACGGATCCTTCGCATCTTCGAGCCTCTCTGGGAGCTCTCCGAGGAATACCGACTGAAGCAATCTGAAAGAGTAAAGGAAGGCACCGACGCTTGCTACGAAGGCCAGAGGCACTATGAGAACGAACTGTTTCTGTATGGCTGCCTCATATAGCAGCCACTTGGAACCGAATCCTCCTGTTATGGGTATTGCGGCAAGAGAGAATATGGAAATGAGCATCGTAAGGAAGGTCAACGGCATCTTCGTTGCAAGACCCCCCATCTGACTCATCTTTCTGGTTCCTGTGGTGTATATCAGTACTCCCGCACCCATGAAAAGGACCGTCTTGAAAAGCGCATGGTTGAGGACATGATACATGGCGCCTGCCACTCCGAGACTGGAACCTATTCCTATTCCCATGAGTATGTAGCCAATCTGACTTATACTTGAATAAGCCAGAAGTTTCTTTATATCGTCCTGAGAGATGGCATATAGTGTGGCTATGGCCGAAGTGATGGTTCCGAGAAGTGCGACTGCGTACCCGAAACCTGAAACTCCCCTGAATGTGCCCATGCTCGTCAGAGAAGAAAGACCGACCATTCCGTACATGAATAGAAGAAGTCCGTAGGGTCCGAGTTTGGAAAGTCCGCCGGAGAACAGGGGCGTGAATCCGTCAGGTGCCTCCGAATATGCAGGAGGTGCCCACACATAGAACGGGAGTGCCGCCGATTTCACGAGGAAACCTACGGCGATAAGCCCGACGGAGACCCATATGAACCCTGCACTCGCAGTGGGGAGCATCGCTGCCAGTTCCGAGAACTCCGTTGTTCCGAAGCGGACATACATCATTACCATGCCTATCAGCATGGCATATGCGCCCGCTGTGCTTATTATCATGTAGTTTAGGGCCGCCTTGTCCGCCCTCTTTCCGGCAAGGGTCACCAGCAGATATGAGGAAAGGGTCATTATCTCCCAGAATATGAAGAAAGACAGAAGGTCTCCGGAGAACACCACACCCAGCATTGAACCGGTAAGAAGTAGGCTCAGAGTGTAGAACCAGTTCTCCATCCTCTTTCCCTTCATTATGGGGATGGAATACATCAGTACAAGGAATGCCAGCCCGGAAAGGATGATTGCAAAGAACCATGAAAGCGGATTGGTCTGTATATATATGCTGATGTTCACCGGCATTGAAGAGGGAGTCCACATCAATCCGATCTCCTTATCGTACATGAGCGCTATGAGGACTACCGCAAGTCCCGAGAATGCCAGAGAGAGCACATATCTGGCGACAGAGGAGAACTTTCCCGCAAAGTATGTTATCAACGCGCCCACGAACAGGAGCATTATAGCGAATTCCGGCCTTGCAAAGCTCATATAGTCCATATCATGCACCCCCCATTGCTCTGAGAAGTTCCTGCGCCGCAGGTACCAGAACCCTGAAGAAGACCTGCGGATACACACCCATCAGGAATACGAATGCTCCGAGTATCATCATGGGGAACGTCACCGTGAACGATGGTTCCTTCAGATTCGTATACTTTGCCGGTTCTTTCATCCATATCCTGTGCACAACCCTTAGAAAATATACCAGTTCTATGAGACTGGCGGATAATATCAATATCGCAATAAGAGTTCCGATGCTGCCGGCCTCCATGCTTCCGGATATTATTACTATTTTCGATATGAAACCTCCGAAGAAGGGGAGACCCATTATCGAAAATGCGCCTATTGTGAAAAGAACTGATGTTATCGGCATCCTCTTTCCCATTCCGTCAAGTGCTCTTATGTCCCTCGTTCCTATTGCGAGTATGAAGGAGCCTGCCGCCATGAAAAGCAGACCTTTTGCTATCGCATGGTTGAGCATGGCATAGAGACCTCCCACGAGAGCGGTCTGGTTTCCCAGTGAAAAAGCCACCAGAAGAAGGCCCATCTGCCCTATGGAAGAATATGCCAGCATCCTCTTGAGGTCTGTCTGACGAAGAGCGCTCGACTCCCCCACGAACAATGTGAAAAGCCCGAAGATCAGAAGTATCTGCAGTGCCTCCGAAGCACCGGAGTAAACGAGGAATATCACCCTGATGAGTGCGAAGAATCCGGCTTTTACCACGACGGAAGCGAACATAACGCTCACCGGATGAGATGCTCCGGTATATGCATCGGGTGTCCATCCGTTCAGAGGAAACATCTCTGCCTCTATCCCGAGCGCGGTGATTATCATCACAACGGAGAGAATGACCACATTATGGTTCGCCTGAGGTATTCTTGCAGCGAGGTCCGCCATGTTAAGTGTGCCGGTGACCCCGTACAGCAGGGCTATACCGATAAGGAAGAAGGCGGAGCTTATGGAGCCTATTATCATGTACTTTATCGTGGCTTCTATGGCCTCCTTCTCATCCTTTCCTCTGCTGTATGCCAGCAGTGAGAAGGAAGCTATCGATGTTATCTCCATGAAAACGAAGAGGTTGAAGAGGTCTCCTGTAAGGACCATTCCGGTTGCACCTGCCATCAAGAGTACGAAGAGCATGTAGAATTTGGTTTCATTGCCCTCCTTTATGTGCGGAGGGAGGTAAAACCATGTGAGCATGCTTATCGAAGATATGAGAAGAGCGAGCATCGAACCCAGCGGGCCGACGATGAATACTATCCCGTATGGGGGCTGCCAGCCGCCCAGAACGGAAACTATAGGGTTGTTCATGGCCTCGATGAAGACAAGTGCGGAGATTATCAGATTGGAGAGTATGGTTGCACCAGCAAGATAGCGAGCCGAATTTTTCCATCCTATGGCTATCGAAGGTATCAGAAATGCCATGAATAGAGGAATTCCTATGAGAAGTGTCGGATCTACCATTTCATATCCCTCACTTTATCTGAATTGAGCGTCTTATAATGCTTGTAGACTCTTATGACTACTGAAAGTGCAAGAGCCGTAACTGATACTCCTATGACGATGTTCGTAAGAACCAGCGCCTGAGGAAGCGGGTCAACGACCTCTCCGGGCTTCACTCCGTTGAGCAGTATCGGTGCGGTACCTCCGTTGATATATCCCAGAGATATGAGCAGGAGATTGACTCCCGAATCGAGGAATGTTATCCCCAGTATCATCTTTATCAGGTTCTTCTTGGCCATGAGCGCATAGAGACCTATTGCGATAAGGAACGCTGATGCCATGTAGAATATCACTGTTCCACCCCCATCATGTTGTCCACTATGCCCGTCAGTTCGGCACCTACCTTTATCCCTATTGCGATATAGATTATCGGGATTATGCCTGCGCTCAGCAGTTCACCGGGGCTTCCGTTGGGAAGGAAGTTGTAAAGGAAATAACCCGTAAGAAGAAGGCCGAGTATTCCGACCATTGCGAAGGTCATTCCCACCACGCTCTCCGTGGCCGTGAACTTCTTGTGGTCTATGGAGTAGCGCGTATCTGAAACATATCTGAAGAGGAAAGCCGTTGCGATTATCGCACCCCCCTGAAATCCTCCGCCCGGTGTCAGATGACCGTGTATGAATACATACGCACCGAAGATGAGCATTATCGGGAAAAGGACCTTTGAACCTGTCTTAACTATAAGGCTTGCTTCCGTCTTCTCACGCTTTTTTCGTACCGGATTGCCCATGTTGTAGAGCACGGCACCTATTCCTGTTGCAGCCACGAAAAGGACCGTCACTTCTCCAAGTGTATCGAAACCCCTGTAATTGACCACTATGGCCGTAACAAGGTTGGCCGCTCCCGTGTCCTGAACTCCGTCATATATGTACTTCGCAGACACCACGGTTCTGTTCGCTCCGAAGGGTACATCATTGGCCAGTGTCAGAAACAGTGCGAGGAATACTATCGCTATCAATATGAATGATATGGATTTCTTAATCATGTTCATACCTCTCTGTCTTCTTTATTGCTATCACGAAAACGGCTGTCGATATTCCCGCTCCTATTGCAGCCTCCGCCATCGCCACATCCGGTGCCTGCAATATATAGAAAAGAATTGAGACTATGAGGCTTACGGCCATGGCGGCCACCACCGCATAGAGCAAGTCGTTCGTATGTATCGCATATATCGCGAACAACATCATTATGAGTATGAGAAAGGTCGCCGCCAACCATATCATTTCTTTCCCTCCTTCTCTTTCTCCTTCAGATATGGGCCGTACTTGTCCACAACACTCCTGTGCCACAGCTTTATTCCCTTTCTGTAACTGGCCCTTGCAAGAGCATGGCTGCTTATCGGATTTGTCAGAAGTATGAATACCGCTATGATTATTGCCTTTGGAAGCCATTCCGGCCTAAGCACTCCCACTCCGATTATCGCACCGAAAGCCCCCAGAGTAGTTGCCTTGGTTCCTGCCTGAAGCCTGTTATATACATCGGGAAGCCGGAATATACCGAGGGCTCCGAGGAAAAGGAAGAGTGCTCCGCTCATTATCAGGAACATACCCAGATAGTAAAGTAGCACATCTATGCTCACAGTCCTCCCTCCATATATCTCGCGACTATGAGAACACCCATGAATGCAAGGACGGCATAGACGAGCGCCACGTCAAGGTATATCTCCCTACCATACATCACACCGAGCATAACCATGAGTGTGACGGTTATCGTGGTAAGGGCATCCACTGCCACAAGTCTGTCGGATGCCGTGGGTCCGAGCACAGCCCTGAGGGTCGCCAGAAAAACAGCGCCCAATACTATGGCACAACAAAATATCCAGAATGTCATTCGAAAATCACCTTCATGTATCTTTCAAACTTTCCGCCTATCTCTTCACTTGCTTCCTTTATGTCATCGCTCTTCACATTTATCCAGTGAATGAACATTCGGTCCCCGTCCACATCCATTGTGAGGGTTCCGGGTGTCAGAGTTATGGAGTTCGCCAGTCCCAGCTTTGCTATGTCCGATTTAAGGTCCGTATGTATCTCGACGATACCCGGCCTTATCGGCATATTCGGGCTCAGCACCCTGTACGCCACATCGAGGTTGGCTTTAACAACATCCCAGAGGAACACGGGGATGTAGACTATCAGAAAGGCCAATCTCTTCGGGTGGAAGTTTCCCACCCCTTTCTCAGTGAAAAGTGAGTATCCCATGGCTGCGACCATCGCTGCAAGGACTATGCCTGCCACAAGCTCCTGCCAGAAAAAGGTGGAGGTGAGCACTATCCAGAGCAGAAAAAGGATGATAGCCGTGTAGACATATTTGCTAAGGTTTCCTGCGGTCATATTTTCACCTAGGCTATTACGGCATTTTCGGACGAGATATAAAGATTTCGCCTTAATAGGGGGTGGTAAAACGAAAAATAACGAAGAAATCCGTCATTATAGCCCCACAATATTTTCGCTTTCCATCACGAGAGGTATGAGCTCTGACATATCGAAAGAAAACAGTTATTAAACGAACGGCGTATGCGGAAGCATGGACGGCGAAAGAGGCCTCTCTGGCTACGAGGGGAAGCAGGACCATATACCAGATATGAAAATAGAGCCAGAAATAGAGACCGTACGGTATGTATACGCGGAGAAAAACGAGATCGTAAGATATGAGACCGACGAACTGACTGCGCTCTGCCCCAAGACCGGGCTTCCCGATTTCTACAAACTTGAGATAGAATATGTTCCAGACAAGGTCATCCTTGAACTGAAAAGTCTCAAGCTGTATCTGGCCGCATACAGAAATGTCGGCATATTCTATGAACATATGGCCATGAAGATATATGAAGACATAATAGAGAAGGTAAGACCGAAAAGACTGAAAGTCATCCTGTTTGCGGCGAGAAGAGGAGGTATAGGGGCTCAGGTAATAGTGGATTCGGAATCTCAATAAGGTTTCGTGTAATGTATGGTCCTCTTTTTCCTTATGGGGGCGTTCTGGTTTTTCCTCTTTTTTCCGTTCTTTGACAGGACGGTGACCATGTTCTTTGCGAGTGCGGGATTCCTGACCGCCGGAACAGTGAATTTCACTATCTTATTTCCTCTTTTTACCCTGAATCTCAGGTCTCCGTATGAAAGATTCCTTCCGAAGAAGCCCTGCATCAACTCCACAGAGAGTATGTCGTCGTATGGATGCTCATCCAGATAGGTCCCTATGAATCTCTTCGAGATGATTATCCTCCTGTTCGTGAATATGAACCTTATGCCTCCGCGATAATAAAGGAAAGCGGAAAGAAGTATCCATAGAAGGAGTGTCATCATGGCTGTGGCATAGAAGAATGTCTCTCGAACCACATCGGAAAAAAGGAACCACAAAGGAGGGAAGAGAGCGGCTATGCCTGCCGCCATAAGCGTTATCGATATGGTCCCCAGAGGTGTCGTGGCTTTCTTGCCGGAAATATAGCGGTCTATCTTCCATATCATACTGCTCATGAGAAATAGTATGATTGCGAACATGATCATCGCCAGAGAAGGCAGGCCGAGAAATTTTTCCCAGAATGCCTTCGGATAATTCAATTCTATCTGGGCCTTGACGACTGCCGTGGAGCTGACGGACCACCAGAAGGCAAAGAAAAGTGCCCATGCATGTTCAACGGTTTCGAGGATCGAATTGTGCGGAAGCAGATCCGCACTGGCCGAATAAACGAACACGGATGCCAGGCCGGATATCGCCAGAACCCGCCACCACCATCCTGCATCCGTTATCGGGGCAAGGTATGAACTTGCAAGTAACATGTAAAGCATGAGCGCTGCAAGTGCGGCGATGGCAACGGCCAACTTGGCGAAGTAAAACGGGTGGGGTGTCGTGTTGAGAAGGAGATGTTCCCCTTTGCTCATGTGAACACTGTCTTTCAGGGATGATTTTCGCCTCTTTCCGAGAGAGAAATGCGATGAAACGGTTGAACCTATTATTATCAGAGGAAAGATTGCCATGGCAGCGTACACCGCATATCTGAAAATCTCCATCCCGTGCGCTTTGCCGAAATCGAATACCAGAAGCAGGTTCAAAAATGAGAATATCATTGCGGAGAACAGTAAGGCCATGGCGAAATGCCGGTAGAACTTATCCGATTCAGACACGGAATACCCTATGAAAAAGGAATTAATAAGCTTATTGGGGCGATTCCCCTATTTTGCGGACATTATTGCGATTATGGCCTCCGCCGGCTCACCGTCATTTTCTTCCAGAGCCTTTTTTGCCTCTTCGCGCGAAACCCCTGTCTGCTGCACAACCAGTTCTATGTCCTCTTCGGGTATTGCGCCCTCTTTTTCCTCTTCCTCTGGCTCACCGACGATCTGGTATGTCTTCTGACCTTGAATTATCGTCATTGTAACATCGGGATTTTTGAAGACATATTCCTTCTCGGAAGTGATTATTCTCACCTCTTCGACACCTTTCATCTCCTCGGTCTGGACTCCCATCTGGCGCATCATTCGATTCATCTGACGCGGGTCTATTCTTCTGGGGGACATGCCTCTGCATAGCATTGTGATTTAATAGGATTGCGGTCCGAGCGCTTTTTCCTTCTTATAAATAAAATACCTGCGAACACCGAGAACATGAGAGGGATGAGCAAGTTCCCGAACTCAGGTACGCTAATGTCATTGTATGTGCTGTCATCACAGTTCCCGAACATAGAGGATGCGGTAACAACAACCTGCTCGGTGCCGTTCTGATTGGAAGGTATCTCGACCGACACGGTAAAGGCAAAACTGTCGCCGGGAAGGAGAAGGCCCGTATCCGGGATTCCGTCATTGTTCGTGTCATATGCGGAATCCACATATTCCCATGTTCCGTCGCCCCCCGTATCCGTCGCAATAAGTTCGCCGGACGGTGAGTAAATGCTTATGTTAAAGCCGAACAGAGACCGGACGGATATGTCATATATGTTCGCGCCCCTACCTGTATTTATTATCGCCTGGTCGAATACGGCCGTACCCGGTGAGCTGGCATTCATACTGACATTCTCCTTAATGTCCACACCGCATGGGATGAAAAAGGATGTGCTCAGAGTGTCCAGAACTCCGTTGCTTTCCACTCCTGTCACATAGACGGAATATTCCCCCACCTCTGCGTCCGAAGGAAGGAGGAGGTCATAAGAATATGTCCCCAGAGCGCCGGTTCCAGATAAGAACCGCATACTTTCGTTCCGTACAAGGTATGAGCCATCCGGATTGAGGACTGTCAATCTGGCTCCTGCAAGGTCGCCGTAACCGAATGGGTCCGATATGTCAGAGTATATATGTACCGTTTCTCCGGAGGAAAATATCTGTGTTGTTGCGGTCTCGTTTGCGGTTTCTATGCCCTTTACATCGACATAGGTATCCGTCGGCATGACTATCCTTGAGTCGTAGTCGTATGAATCATAATAGATATCCGCATACCCTTCCGAGCCCCACAGTATGGCCGGTGCTCCAGAGACATTCACATCCAGATATATTCTTTCACCTGTCGATATGTTCACCTGTGAAGAGACAGGTATCGTGAAGATGTACCAACCTGCATCCGAGAGTGATTTTAGAGTCGAATTCCCAATATACATACTATCAGAATACAGAGTGGCAGTAACATTCGGGTATGTGTTGAGCCATAAGAATATGGCCGGCTGGGGGTCAAGATATAGGTAGATTTGAACATCGGATGTTATATTGAAATCAGTGTAGAACGGGTCTGTTTGTGACCATGTTTCCCTTCCTCCATTACTTATTGTCTCTATCTGTGTGCTGTTGCCGGCAAATGTATCCATTCCAAAACCGGAATGGAGGTGAAGTGTCTTCGTAGGATTTTCGGATGGGACCGCGATAGTGAGCTTTGCGCTGTCTTCCACAGAGGAATTTCCCTCGGAAACCGCGAATATCTCCGTAGAATCAATCAAACCCTCCGAGCTGGGTGGCACATATTTAGATATGTTCAGAGAAATTTCATTACCTGAAGTCAGGAACACATTCGGATATCCGTCCCCATCTGAATCCCATGTTCCATTAACCCAATCCCATGTTCCGTCTCCATTTGAATCATAAGCGGCATATGAGCCGGAAATATACAGGTCGCTTCTCCAAGACTCACTTGATGCTCCCACCCTTATCTCGTATGTGTCGTTTAGTTTTCCTGTATTCTTCAAGGTGAGCGCAAATTCGGCGCGAGAATCGGGGGAAGCAGTGAGAGTCGTGTCGGGCCTTATCTCGACCATATAATCGGGATTCGAGATGACGTTGAAATACCCGGTATCCGAATCGATGACTCCGTTGGACTCCGTTGCATACACAATAAGCGTATAATTTCCCATCTCCGAATCCGTACTTAGTGAATAATTATAAAGAAATACTGCACTGCTGGCATTGGCTGACTGCAAGGTCATCGTAGCATTCTCCAGAAGAATACTTCCCGATGGAGATAATATCGTGAGATTCGCACCGCTTATGTCATAGGAGCCGAAAGGGTCCGAAACATTCGCTATTATAGTAATATTTTCTCCCGCATAGAATGTATTCACTATCTCCTTATCTCTGTATGTTCGGATGCTGTCAACATTGATGAATGTGTCCGTTGTCATGTCAAGACGGGAATCATATTCCGAAGAATCATATTCCACCGTAACACCGGTGCGTCCCCGCGTATTTGGGACTGAGAGTGTGAGATTGATGCTGTCTCCAACCGGAACCATTGCATCCAATGCACCGAAATCGAATGTGTACCATCCCTCAGAATCTATGGAAAGAGTTTTCTGTGCCAAAACACCGCTGTTGTCCGATATCTCCACTGAAAGGTCGGGCGTGACCGGCGCAGAATCCACGGAAGAGACATAAACGGAAAAAGAGGCATCCAGTATATGGAAATCCTCTGCAAATTCGGGACTTTGTAGCCATGTGTTAGCACTGCCGTCGGTTATCTGCATAGTTGAAGAGAGGTTCCCGACATCTGTGTCCATATAATTCCCATCATGCAGATGGAGGCTCTTCGTAACATCTCCTGCCCTTGTACCGGTAAGAACTCCGTCGGATGAATCGTGATTGCTGTTCCAGTCAGTAGTATACAAGAAGAATGATGAGTTAGCGCTCAGATTCAGCGTTCCTGAGCCTATTCCGGCCTCTATTGAACCGTATGCGGCAAAGGCATCCATACCGGATATCGGTTCCCATGACCAGTCGGTGGACACATCACCTGAGAACCTAAGAACCTGAGACCCTCTTATCTCTCCGTTCTTTCCACTCACCCCAAGTATGTAGTCGGCGCCTATCGGAAGCCACGGGGCATCGTACCCAGTACTGATATTTCCGTCCGAATCGACAAAGAGCATGATGCGGTCATATCCGTCGATTATCGGTATCTCGACCGGCCCGATGTATATGCTGGCTCCGGTGTATGTGTTGTTCAGCCACCTGTCCGGTCCCGGATTATCTGGTATTCCGTCATTATCTCGGTCTCGGTCCTGTGAATCGGGTATTTCGTCGTTGTCGAAATCGTACGGGTATGTGTCATTGGCATCCGGTATTCCGTCATGGTCATGGTCCAGTATCGGCCTCGGAAGCGTTGCAGTGAAGGGCATATCTTCACCGCCCAGCATATTTCCGTCCACATCCACATGGAAGTAAAGCCCGTCGTTTGACCATATCTGATAATTCGCTATATCTATGTTCGGGTTCTCGCTCGGAATCACATCTCCCGCAGGGTCCTCGTTGGGCGGCACCATATCCCAGTCCATGAAACAACCGTCTATTCTCGGAGAAGGTGGTACGGCATCCACATAGAATCCTCCGGAAAGGGAAGAAACGACCGTTACCGTTCCTCTCTCCAGAGATATCGAAGCATCATCGAGATATATTGACACCGGGCTCTGTGGAGGAGCATCCTCTATCCTTCCGAGAATGAAGAATGTCTGCTCATTCGTTCCTATATCCAGATCCATATCTGCGCTCAGACCGTACATATCCCGATTGAACGACGCGACCATGATGTCTCCGCTATCATAGCGACCCCCCCCATCGGAATCCCTGTAAAGGTATGCCTGAGATATGCTTCCGTTTCTCAACTCAAGAATGTGCATGGCGCTTATGCGTGACTCCGCTCCGTACGACCTCATACGAAGCGTTAGAAGATGGGCTGTGTTCCCAGGATGCACCGCGGCTGGCTGCGGCGTGGACTGCACAACTCTCAGAGAGGGCGTTAGCGGCGCAACTATCACATCGGACCTGTCCTCATATCCATAGGTATCCTTTGTTGCAAAAAGTATCCTCGGATGTGCATAACCGCCTACCCAGAACTTAGTCTCCATCCTGTTTCCTTCTACATATACCGGAACACCGGAAGGTGAATGCCATCCGCCCCAGTCATCCTGTCCTCTGTTTATGTCCCACACATATACGGAATGGCTGTGAACCGTACCGTTCCATCCGTCAGCCCTGAACATAAGGTCGGCGCCGATTCCATCTATAAGGTATCCTGTATCTTCGGAGGAATCCGTGTCAACAAATGCCAGTACGGATCGAACTGCATTATCATGTCCGACGAACAGAGTGCTTTGATTCGCAACCTGCACATACAGAGATAGGCCGTCCATATCCATATATGCACTCACCCGTTGAAGGTTTATGGCGGAATCATGGGGCTGGTCGGTCAAAGAATCGGGGTACATTATGATATCCTGCCAATCAGAAAATCCGCCGCCAACATTCACCTCATGAGGGGCGGGCATTATCATGAAACTCAGAAGTAACGGGGTCAGTATCAGAAGCATCATAACCATCGCGATAGGCACTAGCGGCCTTTTCAATCCCTCCTCTTCCCTTATCCGTCCTATCCTTTCCCCACCGTTTATGAATCCGTTGCCGTTTATCAGTCCGCCGTTTATGGCACCCTTCCCATTGGTGATGCCGTTGGTCAATCCGTTTGTAAGTCCATTGGTAAGGCCGTTGGTCTTTCCAGATATTCTCGTAAGTCCGTTCGTTCTTCCGTCCGTCATTCCCGACCCGTTCGTAAAGCCTTTCTTGACCGCACCATTGGTAAGTCCTCTGGTCTGTGCCGCAGAATGCGTCCTTACCTCTCCGGGTCTGGCGCTCTCCACACCTATGACTGCCGGTCTCGGCTCCACATCCGCCTCTTTCTCCTCATCAACCGCAGTTTCGGGTCCGTAGGGCTTGTCCTTGAAAAGACCAGCCCATGTGCGGGCAAATCCGACGGAGACCCCTTTCTTCTCTTCCGATTCGAATATCTCCCCTATATCCTCTCCTTCCAGTTCGGGCCTTTCCTCCTCCGATTCCTCATCGAAGTCCTCGTCGTATTCCTCAGCCTCGGATATCGCTTCTTCCGGCCCTTCCCCCATTTCCTGCTGTTGCACCGGTTCCTCTTCCTCCGCTACCGGCTCTTCGGCATACACGGGAGCTATGTGGGATATATCCTCTTCCTGTGGCTCCGGACCTTCTTCCACACTTACTTCGGAAGAATTCGCTTCCTCTGGTTCGCTCTCAGTCTCTTCCGTCTCAAGAAGTTCGGCAATATCTGGGACGATATCCGGAACGATTTCATCTTCGGGTTCCCGAATGCCCTCGTATTCCTCCGCTTCGGCATTCATCGGGACTTCGGGAGCGCCCTCCGAAGAACTTGCGGCATCGATGGGTTCCGATTCTATCTCTCTTAATATGTCGTCAAGGTCATCCTCCGCGCTCTCGAACTGGTCCGTACCTTTCTCCTCAACACCTTCCATCCCTGCGAGTATATCATCTATGGTCGGTATGTACTCCTCGACCTCTTCGTCACTTATGTCCTCCTTGGCAGTTGCGGGGATGCTCTCCGGAATGCCTTCGGGAGCACTCTCCACCTCAACAGGCCCACCGAGCTCTCCGGTGTTTTCGAGATTTCCCGCTGAAACCGGCCTCTCTTCCTCCGTCTTCCCTTCATCGTGAATTATTACTGCTCCGCAGGAGGGGCATTCCCTCATACCTTCCGGGACTATGGCCCCGCACTCGGAGCATATGTCCAGCGCATCCACATCCTGTCTGTACCAGAATCCGTCGGCACCTTCGGAAGCCTCCGCCTCTATCTCCTCCTCGTCCGCCAGTGAAATCCCGCATTTGGGGCATACGGTATCCTTTTCGGAAACCATCGCCCCGCACTCGGGGCAGATATGCAGTACCGGAGCGCTCTCTTTGTACCAGTGGCCGTCGGCCTCTATGGGACCCTCGTCTTCACTTTTTTCAATCTCAAGTTCGTCCTCACCTGCGAGTTCGGTGCCGCATTTGGGGCATACGGTATCCTTTTCGGAAACTATTGCACCGCACTCCGGGCATATGTAAAGAGATGGTGCGGATTCCGTGTACCAGTGGCCGTCGGCCTCCACTGGGCCTTCTCCCGAATCTTCCTCGGTCTCTATCTCTTCCTCTCCGATGAGTTCTATTCCGCATTTTGGGCATATTGTATCCTTTTCGGAGACGAGAGCACCGCAGGAAGGACATACATATATGGCCGGGGATTCCTCTTTGTACCAGTGTCCATCTGCCTCTATGGGCCCTTCTATCGGAGTGTCATCCAGTTCTATCTCCTCTTCATCCTCCAGAACCGTTCCGCATTTCGGGCATTTATCCTCGTTACTTGAAACTATTGCACCGCACTCCGGGCATATGTAAAGAGAAATGCCGTCATCCTCCGGATTCTCCTCCTTTTCTACGATGTGGTCCGTCATTTCGCTGTTCTCTTCATCCGGTTCCGGCCCCACCTCTTCATCGACAAGAGATATACCGCATTTCGGACATACGGACTCTTTCTCGGAAATGAAGGCTCCACAGTTCGGACAGAGATATATGCTAGATGCTTCCTCCTTCTCCGGGCCATTCACCGCATCTTTCAGTCTCTTTGCAAGTGTAGGGCCTATGCCTCTGACGGACGAAAGTTCCTCTATGCTCGCCCCTCTTATAGCCTCGGGTGAGGTGAAACCTGCCT
This sequence comes from uncultured Thermoplasmata archaeon, assembly GCA_964475625.1. Taxonomy (GTDB): domain Archaea; phylum Thermoplasmatota; class Thermoplasmata; order WALJ01; family WALJ01; genus JALTFR01. The sequence goes on from CAYYXK010000006.1 coordinate 28,325, forward strand.
CGAAGAGACTGTCTATCCTTCGAGAACCTATGCCCGATACGGCAAGCATCTTTCTAAAAGAATCCTTGTCCATCATGCTCTCTGCGAATTCTTCCGCTTTCCTATTTATATGGTTTATACATGGGAGGATTACATTACTTCAGGAAAATGTAACATTTCTAGCAACTATTTTTAACATATTCTAAAAGAGAAAGATTTAAGAAACAGGCCGTATTGTATGTCTGTGTTCGTAATCTCATGGAGAAACATGAAAAAAGGGATTCTATACGGTATATTATTACTTGTAAGTTCGGCTGTGCTGATGTATCTCACGGCAAACTACGAGTTCCCGGACTGGCCGTACTGGGTTCCGGTCCTGATATTGTTTTTCAGTCTCCTTTCAATGTTTTCCCTTGTCATGGGCGCTTATCATCTGAGCCGTAGGGAAGTCACAATCCTCGATGACCGCATGGTGGTAAAATACGGATCCGCATTCATGCTACTGGGCACTCGCTCGAATATCCCGGTAGGTCTGTATCCGGTGAACATCAACGACCTTTTCGAGGAGTACATAGGGCCGGTGGGTGTGAGGGAGATACCCTTCTCCGAGATAGTTTCTTTCAGCGTTTCCCGAGACTATGACCGGGAGAGGGTGCTTTACATTGAGAGAAGGTCCCCGCTTGGAGATACCACCTTCAAGACCAGGATATATGAGTCCGACATCGGAGAAAAGAGGTTCGATGCTCTCTTGCGTGCCGTACATGACCTTGCGGTATCGAAAAGAATCAAGTTCGAAGATAAGAGCACTTATGCTTCCGCCCGGAAAGTCGATGGCTCGGCCTATGATATACGATAAAGAAAAATGTCGGATGGAATGGTTTTTCACTTCTTCGGATAATATTTGTCCAGCCACTCCTTCCGTATCCTCTTGAGTTCTTCCTTCGGCAGAGTTGCCAGAAGTTCCCACGCAAGGTCCAGCGTTTCGTCTATCGTTCTTTCTTCGTCCTTACTCTGTGCCACGAAGCGCTCCTCGAATATGTCCGAGAATCTGAGAAATGCCTTGTCCCGCTCGGTAAGAGCCTCCTCTCCGACCACGGCCACAAGGTTCCTCAGGTCATTTCCCTCGGCGTATGCGGAGTAAAGCTGGCTGGCCACATCCGCATGGTCCTCCCTCGTTCTATCAGCGCCTATTCCTTGCTGCATAAGCCTTGAAAGGCATGCTCCGACAGTAACCGGCGGGTAGATTCCCTTCCTGTGTATCTCTCTTGAAAGCACTATCTGGCCCTCGGTGATATATCCTGTCAGGTCCGGTATCGGGTGGGTCATGTCATCGTCGGGCATGGTGAGTATCGGAATCTGGGTGATGGTCCCTTTCTTTCCGTAAATCCTTCCGGCTCTCTCGTAGAGACTTGCCAGATCAGTGTACATGTATCCGGGATAACCTCTTCTTCCGGGAACTTCCTGCCTTGCGGCGGCTATCTCCCTGAGTGCCTCGCAGTAATTCGTCATATCCGTGAGGATGACGAGCACATGCATTCCCTTCTCGAATGCCAGATACTCGGCGGTTGTCAGCCCCATACGGGGTATGATTATCCTCTCGATGGCAGGGTCATCCGCAAGGTTCAGGAACAGGACAGACCTTTCGAGCGCTCCCGTCCTCTCGAAATCCCTTCTGAAGAAGTTGGCCTCCTCCGCTGTTATTCCCATGGCGACGAAGACCACTGCGAAGTCCTCCTTCCCGCCGAGAACCTTTGCCTGTCTGGCTATCTGGGCCGCAAGGTCGTTGTGGGGCAGTCCGGATGCGGAGAATATAGGAAGTTTCTGTCCTCTGACAAGGGTGTTCATTCCATCTATAGTCGATATGCCTGTCTGTATGAACTCACGAGGAAATTCGCGTGCTGCGGGGTTTATGGGCGCCCCGTTTATGTCCGCACGTATTTCCGGTATTATCTCGGGGCCTCCGTCTATCGGCTTTCCCGCACCATTGAACACTCTGCCGAGCATATCTCCGGAAAGAGGTATCTTCATGGTCTCTCCCGTGAACCTCACCGAAGTATTCTTGGTATCCAGACCTGTGGTTCCCTCGAATACCTGAAGTATTGCAAGGCCCTCCCTAGCCTCGAGCACCTGCCCCAGTCTTTCACGGTTGTCACTGCCCTTTATCTTGACTACCTCCCCGTATGAAACTCCATGTACGCCTTCGACGACCACGAGAGGGCCGCTCACCTCTCTGACCGTCCTGTACTCTATGCTTTTGTCCGTCATTCCGACACCTCCTTCACGAGGCCTGCTATCTCGTTTCTCATCTTCATCTCAAGGTTTGCGAACTCCTGTTCGAAGGTCTCGTTTGAAACCCGAGCCATCTGTGATATCTCACTCTTTATCTTCAATTTCCTTATCTTATCCATTGAAACCCCTTTCTTCACGGCATCGGTTATCATGTCATAGAACTCCAGCATCGTCCTCAGCATTATGTACTGCTTCTTGGGGGGGCAGTAGGTATCCACCTCGTGGAAGGCGTTCTGCTGAAGAAAGTCCTCTCTGATGACCCTTGCTCCCTCGAGAGCGGCCTGTTCAAGGGGCGGGAGTGCATCCGGTCCGACGAGCTGGACTATCTCCTGAAGCTCAGCCTCCTTCTGCAGCAGCGCCATGGCCTTCTGTCTGAGGTCAAACCAATCCTCGGATATGTCCTTGGCCCACCATCCCTTCACATCATCCAGATAAAGAGAATATGACCTGAGCCAGTTGATCGATGGGAAGTGCCTTCTTTCCTTCAATGCGGTATCGAGAGCCCAGAAGACCTTGACTATCCGGAGCGTATTCTGGGTGACAGGTTCCGAAAGGTCTCCGCCCGGAGGACTTACGGCACCTATGACGGATATAGAGGCTATCTTCTCATCAGTCCCTTCCAAAACGGCTTTTCCAGCCCTTTCGTAGAAAGCAGCGAGTTTTGATGCCAGATATGCGGGGTATCCCTCTTCTCCCGGCATCTCTTCCAGCCTTCCCGATATCTCCCTCATGGCCTCCGCCCACCTTGATGTGGAATCCGCCATAAGGGCTACATTGTATCCCATATCCCTGTAATACTCCGCAAGTGTTATCCCCGTATATACGGAGGCCTCCCTTGCCGCAACAGGCATGTTGGAGGTGTTGGCAATCAGTATCGTCCTCTGCATGAGAGGTTTTCCTGTCCTGGGGTCTATCAGCTCCGGAAATTCCGTCAGAACCTCGGTCATCTCATTTCCTCTTTCACCGCAGCCCACATAGACCACTATGTCCGCATCCGCCCATTTTGCGAGCTGATGCTGCGTGACTGTCTTTCCTGTTCCGAAACCGCCGGGTATCGCCGCAGTTCCTCCCTTTGCTATTGGGAAAAATGTGTCCAGAATCCTCTGGCCGGTTATCAGCGGTTCTTCCGGAGCAAGGAATCTCTTAACGGGCCTTCCGTGCCTCACCGGCCATTTCTGCATCATGGCAATCTCCTTCTCGCCATCGGATGTTTTTAGCTTTGCTATGACATCTTCGATAGTATAATCTCCTTCGGAGGCCATATAAGCGAGTTTTCCCTCCAGTCCCGGAGGTACCATCACGATATGCTGTACGAGTTCTGTTTCCTGCACGGTTCCGAGAACATCGCCACCCCTCAGCTTTGCACCCTCCTTAGCTACCGGTACGAAGTGCCACTTCTTTTTCGTATCTATCGGGTCGGCACTGACCCCTCTTGAAATGAAATCCCCCGCACTCGCCATTATGCTGGGAAGCGGCCTCTGGATGCCGTCATAGATCTGACCGATAAGACCGGGGGCCAGTGTCAGTGACAGCGGAGCGCCTGTTCTTCTAACGGATTCTCCGGGCCCTATGCCGCTTGTCTCCTCATATACCTGTATCGTGGCCCTGTCTCCTTTCAGGCCGATTATCTCACCTATCAGTCCCTCATCTCCGACATAGACGACCTCATATATCTCGGCCCCTTTCATATTGGTGGCTTCGACCACGGGTCCGGCCACTCTGATTATCGTTCCTTCCTCATATTCCATCTGAACACACTCCTATTTCTCCATATCGATTCCTACGGCTCTTCTGACTATCTCCCTTATCGGGTCTTCCTTCATCTCGCCTTTGAACGGCGGTATCTCAACAACTATCGGGTATATCTCTCCCATGTTCCTTCTTTCGGAAACCATCTCCTTCACATGGGCTGAGAGGTCCGATGTTATGAAAACCACGGCAACACCGGGCATGTTGAATATCCTTTTCATCTCCTTTTCGGCCTTGAACGCATCCTCTGCAATCCTTGCCTCACTGACGCCCGCAAGCCTGAACCCCGTAATGGTATCTCTATCCCCTATAACCGCTATCTTCATAGCTCATCCTCCATAACAAGCAGGGGTTCGATGTCATTCCATTCCATCTCCGCCTCTATTGCTCTGTTTATCGCCTTGAGATTACGGCTTTCCATCTCTCTCGAGATAACAAATGAAAGTGCCGGGCCCATATCAAGAGAATAATCGGTCTCAAGTTCGAGAGCCCTTCTCAGAAGCTCTCTATCCAGGGCGGCTTCAATACCGGTTATATCGCGTATACCTCGAATCGCCTCCGCATATGATGTTCCTGATATCTCAGATATGGCTCTCTCGATATCGGCGGCATCGACCATGTTCTTGACTCTCCATTCCGGTATCTCGGAACCCGGGCCGACGAGCGATTTCATGGCGCTCTCGGACTTCATTCCCATAGCCCTTGTTCGCAGGGCGGACTTTATGTTGGTTATATCCGCATACATGTCCACAAACTGAGAGATGCGCTGAGCTATATCGCTATCCACCGCTGATGTCGAATCAACAAGCCCGTTGAAGAATTTTCTATCGAGGGCAGTCTCCACCGCATATCCGGAGCGCTCCTCAGGACCCATCTCGTATTCCGTGCCGTGAAGGACCAGTATGGCCGATTCGATGTCCCTTGAGTCCGCCATCTCGGAAAGAATCTTTCTGTCAAGTTCGTAGAGAGGTATCTTTGAAATATCCGGTCTCTCTCCGGCCCTCTTTGCTCGCAGTACATTCTTTATGGCAGTTATGTCGTATTTCTTCATCCACGCCTCGAAAAAGGGTTTTGCCTTGTGAGGCATGGAATTTGCGGTTTCTTCCATGAGTTTGAAGCTATGTCTTTCCACGGCCGCCTCTATCATATCGGGATCGGATTCTCCTGAACTTATAGGATAACCTGCAGAACGGAGTGATTCTACGAACTCCTCCCTGCTGGACTCGGAAAGCTTTCTCAACCGCTCCTTTGCAAGGAACAGTACGGATGTTGCCTTGAGCATCGCATTCGGGTATGCGAAATTGGCTATGAGAAGAAGGATGTTAAAATATGCCATGAAAAATATCACGACTATCAGGAGAGCTATTGCGATTACGGCGAATGCTACGGTGATAGGATCTCCGAGCAAACTCATGTCTCTCCTCCGTAGAGAACTTCGCTTATGCTCTTCCTGAATTCTTCCCTCATATCTTCAAGTTTTCTTGCAAGGGTCATATCGACCTCCATCTTCCCGTCCTGAGACCTTCCGACTATGCCCGGGTGCCCTGTTTCAAGCGAAACTTCGAGGGACCAGCCCGGGGGAAGCATGGTCTTCAACATGAATTCGTCCTCCGGTCTGCATATTATGGTTCCATCTCCGAGGATGTCCTTCATATGTCTTATCGATGTCTGAAGATATGCTTTGTATCCTTTCGGGTCTTTCTCGGGTGCGGAAGAAATGACCTCTGAGAACACGGCATCCATTCCCTTCTCGCGCTCCGTGAGTATCATCCTTTTTCCCGATATCTTGGCCTGAGATATGGTGAAGTTCACACGGTTCTCTATCTCCCGTTCCTTCTTTATTCTCATCTGCCTGAGCTCCTTCTCAAGCTCGGCCTCCGAACGGGAGATTATTTCCTGCCTCTTCTGTTCAGCTATTCTGTGATATTGATTCACCTTGTGTTCCGCATCGGCCCGTATCTTCTTTGCTATGTTATCGAGTGCCTTCTTGTCCATGTTATCACCTCATTATCCCAGTATATATAATTATGAGAATGGCTATCAGCAGTCCGAATATCGCGAATGTCTCGGACATCACCGAAAATATAACGCTCTTTCCGAAGTTCTCGGGACCCTTTACCGTGGCGCTTATTCCCGATGCGGCCGTTATACCCTGACCTATGGCGGAAAGGCCTGCGATTCCTATTGCAAGACCAGCTCCCACCGCAGCGTATCCGATGCCGACATTGCCCAGATTGAACTGACGGGTGATCCCTATGAATCCGGTGAATATTATCAGAAGTATTGCTACAAGAAGGCCGTATATGGCCTGTGTTTCAGGCAGCACTGCAAAGACTATGTTCTTTCCGAACATCTCGGACTTGCGTGCTGTTCCGCCTATGCCTGCGCTCGCAGCGATTCCCTGACCTATGGCGGAAAGGCCTGCGATTCCGGTTGCAAGACCCGCACCGACAGCGATGAGCCCCAGTGTGAATGCCGTGCTTCCGGTGAATGCATCGGATATTCCCCCTCCGACCATTCCGGAAAAGACCAGCAGGAGTATGGCTATCAGCAGCCCGTATATGGCCTGTGTTTCGGGGAGAACGGAGAAAACAAGGCTCTTTCCGAAGAGTTCTGGTTTTCGCGGCATGGAGCCTATTGCAGAGCTTGCGGCGATTCCCTGACCTATGGCGGAGAGTCCTGCTATACCGACGGAGAGTCCCGCACCGACAGCGATGAGCCCATATCCGATGTATCCCATCTCCCCGCCGAGATCTCCGAAGTTGGGGCCGCTCATGACGCCCCCGAACACAAGCAGCAGTATTGCGACGAGTATCCCGTATATCGCCTGTGTTTCCGGGAGGGCGGAGAACACTATCGACCTTCCGAAGAGTTCGGGCCGCTCGGATGCGACCCCTATTCCAGAGCCTGCGGCGATTCCCTGACCTATGGCGGAAAGGCCCGCTATACCTACGGCCACTCCCGCACCTATCGCTACAAGTCCTATTGCTATTCCGGAAAGTCCGAAGTAATAATCGGGATATCCGCCTCCGAACATACCTGAGAAGAATATGAGAAGTATTGCGACGAGCAGCCCGTATATGGCCTGTGTCTCGGGGAGAGCGGAGAAGACCATTCCTCTTCCGAATGCCTCGTCCCTCTTTGCGAGCGCTCCTATCGAACCTGCGGCTGCGATTCCCTGACCTATGGCGGAAAGTCCCGCTATGCCGACGGCAAGTCCCGCTCCTATGGACACCAACCCGACACCTAGAGGTACTTCCGTGCCCCCGCCGAACATTCCGGTTCCGAGCATGATAAGGATTGCCGTTAGAAGCCCGTATATGGCCTGAGTCTGCGCAAGGTTCTGGAACACGAAGAACTTCCCGAATTTCTTGGGCTGATTTGCCGTTGCACCTGCTGCCGATGCACCTGCTATACCGACGCCGATTCCGGCCCCCATTCCTGCCACTCCAACGGCGAGTCCGGCACCTACGAGTGCAAGAAGCTCTCCGCCGCCATATACATCCACGGAGGTTATGGTATATGTAAGATTCTGGCCACCGGCCTCCACATCCACATTGTAATCCCCCGGACTGCGAAATACATGGGTTACCGATGATGAGTTCGTTTCCATTACGGTCCCGTCACCGAAGTGCCAGACATAATGGTCTGCCTCCACACTGCAGTTGAAGGTTACCGCTTCTCCCATTGAGACCTGAGCGCTCCCTCCTTCCTGCCCCATTTCTATTATTTCTTCTGCCATGACCCCTCCCGTCAACGAGAGGAGCACTGCGGCCAGCATTATAACGGCTATGAACTTCTTCATCTGTTCACCTCATCTATCTCGGTTACTTTCCTTTTCTCGGCAAATGGCCTGAACTCCCTTCCTCCTCCCTCATAGAAATATCCGAAGAACTCCACATACTGAAGCCTGAGGGAGTGAACGAAGGAACCCAGTGCCTGAAGACCTACATTCCCCAAGTGGGCGACTATGAACATCAGTGCCCCCATAAGTGCGAAAGCGGCCGGAACACTCACGGCGCCGACAGCACCGAACACTATGAAGAGAGCACCGAGAATCTTATATCTCTTCCTCGGCTTCTTAATGGCAAGAATCCCGAAAAGAACCCCTATGCCTGCTATTGCGGCGCATAGGGCATTGGGAACTATGTTCTGGCCTTTCATGACCATGCCTATCATCATATTTATCGTGAGAGCGATGCCTGCCGTCCCCAAACCAAGGGCCAGTAGCCTTGCGTATGAAAGGAAATTGCCCAGAAACCCGGTTATATCGAACATGGCCATCATCTTGTTTTTTATTCCCATAAGAGCGAGCCCAATCACGGTCATCACCCAAGAGATGTTAATTAAGAGCGCGGGGAATGTGAACCAGCCGAAAAGACCTGAAGATATAAGTATGAATCCGGCAGGCTCAAGCAGGAACCAGCTGACCTCCGAAAAAAGAGCCTCTTTGTAATCCCTGTCCTTCATATGCTGATAGAATGAAAGAAGGATACCGAGGTTTATCTGAGCAAGACCTATGAGAAAACCTATGACAAGCATGGTCACCGGGTCGTTCAGCGGGTCGATTAGCGCGGGAACGGTTTCAATTCCGATGAGTTGGGGGAGGTTCGGTGCCTGCGCATTGAAAGGCCCGAAATAACCGCCCTGTATAATCCCGAAAATGACTGTTGAAATGCCGGACAGCGTTATTATTATTCCAAAATCCCGTGTTCCTTCGTCAACCCTGCCCATGCCCTTCCATATCAGAAGACCACCGATGGTTATCACCACGCCGTAGAGGGCATCTCCGAGCATAAGTCCGAAGAATATCACGAACAGAGGTGCGATTATCATGGTCGGGTCTATCTCGTTATACCTCGGCCTTGAAAACATGTTCGTCAGTGATTCGAATGGTTTGGACCAACGAGCGTTCTTCATCTTCACAGGCACTTTGTTCTCCTCTTGCATCTCCGGTTCCGGGTCGCTGAAAAAGGCGAGTGCGTGACGATTCGTGGATTTTGAGACCATTTCTTCGAGTGCCGAGGCATCCTTCTTGGGTACCCATCCCGATATGACGCTCGTGCTCACGGTCCGCCCCATGACCGCGATCGCTTCAATCCTTTCCTTCTCTATTTCCAGCTCTTCATTGAGCGCTCTCACCCTGAGCTCCCATTCCGATGCTATGGAGGACATCTCTTTTTTAAGGGATTTTATCTCTTTTTTGAGCCGCTCTATCTCTCTTAAAAGTGACCTTATGGCCTCTTCGGGGCTGCCTTTCAACCCTTCCACATCAAAATCCTGAAATCCTGATTTTCGAAGGGCCGATGAAAGTTTGGGTGTAAGGCTGCTCCAATAGGTGACGACCGCGACATATTTCTCTATGTTGTTCTTTCTAAACTTCTTCTTTCTGAAATAAACCCGGAGATCGTAAGTGGCGCTCTTCACCTTCGACATCTCTTTCCTGAAAATGTCCGGTTCCCTTACCTCTCCGACTCTTATGGACACATAAGGGCCTTCTCCCAGATCGGACAGGTCCATGTCCATGACTTTGAGTTTTTCAAGTTCTCTTATCTGCTGCTTCTTCCTATCCTTATCTTCCTCAGCGCGGGATATGCCCTGCGCAAGACCTTCCACCTTATCCCAGAGAGTCTCGTGCATCTTTGCATAATCTTCCTTTATTTCTGCGAGCCCTCTCCTTTTAACCCGTAACTTCGGTGGAATGGGGGGGAATAACATCTCTTTTATACCCTTGCTTCCGGAATGACTTCCCATCTCAAAATCCGCAAGAAGTTCCTCCAGTTTTATCATCATGCCGGCTATGTCCTTTATCTCTTCAGGGGTTGAGGGCTTCTCTATAAGTTCAAGATACTCCTTCCCGGATGAACTGACATCCTCTATCTGCATAAGTCCGTTCTTATGGATTTCCTTTAAAAGGGAATCCAAACGGGAATTTTCAACGATTATGTCTACCTTGCTCATCCTCTCCGGATACAGTTCAATCACCTTCGAAAAGTGAGGAAATCACAAATTCAACGGCCTTTTCACGGTTCCGAATCTGCATTTGTCGTATACGAGCCATCTCTGATTCGGTATCCTTTTCTATCTTCTCCGCCTCACTCTCAGCCCTTTTCATCTCGGATGCTTCCAAGGCTTCCAATTCCTTTTTCAACTTGAATATCTCGGATTCCCTTCTTTTGGCGGCCTCTTCCTCCGCTGCTTTGATGGAAAGACCTATTTCCTTCTCTGCTTTCTGAATGCGAAGGAGTGCCTCGCTTTCGACATCTCTTATAAATTTTATTGCGTTTTTAGGCATGATGTTCACCTAATCGTTATGAGATAGGACACCAAATCCATACAGTATATAAATCTGTTCCCTGTACACTTCTATTTTCAGTGAAAACCGCAGAAAAACCGCTCTCTGTCCACGAATACCCAGTTTCGTCCAACCCCCTCATTTCCTGTGCAGTTCCCTCCATACCAGACCTTTCTCCCACTGCTCCTCGTCTTTGATTTCAAAACGGCTCAACTGGCTGTTTTCCAGAAAACCAAGGCCGGTAACCGCCTTTCCTATGCCCGTCAGTCCGTCTTTATCGAACTCAAGGGAATAGTATGTACCGCCGGACAGAAGCACCCTTTCCACTTCGGCGATTGCCTTTTCCCTTTCTTTGCATGTGAGGTGATGCATCATCATGGTGGAAAATACCGCGTCAAAGGATGCGTCCTTGAAAGGCAGATGAAGAGCGCTCCCCCTTATGAGCTCGGCTCCCGTGTGCTTCCTACTGGCTACGCTTAACATTCTATTCGAGAGGTCCATCCCGTAAAGCTCACCTTTTCCTCTTTCGTAGAGCACGAAAAGAAAGCTGCCTGTTCCGCATCCAATGTCCAGTCCTCTCTCGAAATCACCGACCCTCTCCGCCATCCTCTTTCTGACCTTTCTCTCATCACCGAGAAAGCGGTCTATCACGGGGTCGTATATCGGCGCCATCGCAGAGATTATGCGTGTTATCGGATGGGACACGACGGTAAATCGTCTTCGGGAAAAACTTTATCATGCCACTTTCGATGACGAATCATGATAATGGGCTCGGTCGTTCTGGCTGTAATCGTCGTATTTCTCACGGCTTCTCTACTGTCACTGTTCGGAAAGGGGGGTGGCGAGTTCTATGTACCTCTGCTCATCACACTGGGAATACCCTTCCAGACTGCGGCCACCACATCACTTCTCTGCCTAGTTTTTTCAGGCACGGCAATGACGATGATATATCACAGGAAGATGAAACAGGTCGATTGGTCCCTCGCTGCCGTACTCTTCTCAACAGCAGGTGTTTCCGCGCTTGCGGGCGGATTCTTTTCGGGCGGCATCGACCCGTTCTACCTGAAGATGATCTTCTCGATCACACTGTTCGCGGCTGCAGCGGTCATGTACATCCGCAAGGCGGGCGTTGGAGAGAAGATTGAAGAAGAGATGGAAGAAGAGGAAAGGAAGGAAAAAAAGCCGTGGATATGGCACAGGAAAAGTCCTGAAGGAAACTTCGATATGAACCTGCTCTATGTCCTTCCCCCTGTGGGAATCGTGGGGTTCCTTGCAGGAATGGTCGGTATATCCGGCGGAGGCCTGATAGTCCCCATAATCATCATACTGGGAACCGTTCCTCTGAGAACTGCCTTCGCTACCAATTCCGTTCTTGTCCTTCTGACATCCATTATGGCGATATCCGGAAGGGTGATGGGCAGTGGTATCGACATTGGACTTGCGCTCCCCATTGCAACCGCCGCATTCATCGGAGCCGTTATAGGCTCGAATCTGTCAAAAAAAGTGGATGTGAGGTCTTTACAGGGCTATTTCATAGTCGTGCTCATCGTGGCGGCAGTATGGATGCTTTACAGGGCCTTCATATGAATATTCGGAAACATTACATTTCAAAGTTGTTTATCGGTCTCTGAAATCTGCAATCCGAGTCATTTCCCAAGATAGTTCCGCGCTTCTTCCGTAATATTATATATTATCCAGTTTCTCTTTCTTTTTCCCTCTATTAAGCCTGCATCTTTTAGAACAGAGAGATGATAAGAGAGTTTTGAATCGGATGTCTTCACAACTCTTTTTATCAGACATACACAGAGTGGGTGCAGGGAAAGGAGATGCAGTATTTTCAGTCTTGTTGGGTCGGAGAGTGCTCCACATATCCTTCTTTTCTTTTCCAGAGTGTTGTCATCCGGGAGCATTCTGATTACCCCCTCCGTCCCTCCATGCTCTTCAATCCATTTTTCCATATCTTCAGGTATCTCCATCGAATCACCATTTCATGATTTTTTGAAACCACAATCCTTATATCCTGAGTCTGTATGTGGCATTTCGATGTATGTTAAAATACCATTAAAAGGTATCGGTAACGGGTTTCATATGGAGAAGAGGAGATTACATGCTGAAAGATGTCGAATGTAAATGCCAGATTGTTAAGAACTTCGCACCTTCGTGGTTCGCATCCGTGATGGGCACCGGTGTTTTTGCTATTACAAGCATGTTCTACTCTGAGTATATCCCCTCCTTGAAATATCTCGCCTTCTTTCTCTATTATCTCAACATAATCCTTTTCTTTTCCCTGCTGGTCCCGTGGGTTCTGAGGTGGGTGTTTTTCAGGGAGAGCGCAATAAAGGACCTGAAACACCCCGTTTTCTCCAATTTCTATGCCACCATAGCCATAGCAATGCTCGTCCTTTCATCGGATTTCATGGTAATAGGTAAAAACACCCTTTTTGGTGAGATGTTCTGGTTCATCGGTGCTCCTCTGACGATATTTTTCGCAATCCTCACACCATACATAGTTTTCAGTGGAGAGCATGTGAAGATAGACCACATAAATCCGGCATGGTTCATACCCCCCGTCGGTCTGATAGTGATTCCGATGAGCGGCAGCCTTCTTATAGGAAATTTCACCGGAATAGCAAAAGAGGCCGTAATCTTTCTCAATTATTTCGGATGGGGTTCCGGATTCTTCCTCTATCTTTCGTTACTGGCGGTGTGCATGTACAGGTTCATACTTCATCATCCGCTCCCTTCCACACTGGCACCCACGATATGGATAAACCTTGGTCCGATAGGTGCGGGAAGTCTGGCCCTTATAAATCTCGTTTCGGCCTCATCCTTCATATCTATAAAAGAGCCGTTTTTCATATTCTCTCTACTTCTCTGGGGATTCGGAATCTGGTGGGTCATCATGGCCGTGGTGATGACCATCCACTACATAAAAAATATCGAACTGCCCTACGCCCTATCATGGTGGGCGTTTACATTTCCTCTCGGTGCGTATGTGGCATCATCTCATGTCATTTCCGGAATCTTCGACATCCGGCTCATAGATCACATAGGATTCTCTCTTTACTGGCTCCTTTTCTTCCTATGGGCCCTGACCACGATAAGAACGGCCGTAAATGCGTATAATGGTACGATATTCCAACATCGGTGACGAGATTCCCGATTCTCTTACCCGGCAATAATCTCCTACTGGATGATTTACCGGGCCTTCATATGAGTTAGGCTCTCAATCCTTCCATCTCTCATGCGCAGTATCTTGTCCGCCTTCTCGGCAACGCTGGGGTCATGTGTTACCACAACAAGCGTTATTCCGTCCTCCCTGTTGAGCTTCCGAAATGTTTCCATTATTCGTTCCGATGTTTTGCTGTCCACCTCTCCCGTTGGTTCGTCCGCCAGGAGTATCTCCGGATTATTGGCGAGGGCCCTTGCGATGGCAACCCTCTGCTGCTCACCGCCGCTCATCTGCTTCGGGAAATGGTCCAGCCTATGTCCGAGGCCGACATTGTCGAGAAGTTTCTTAGAGCGCTCTTTTCTCTCTTTTTTCGGTACTCTCGCCTCCTTCATCGGAAGTTCCACATTCTCGAGTGCCGTCATCGTAGGAAGAAGGTAGAACTGCTGAAATACGAAACCTATCTTTCTGAGCCTTATGTCCGTCAGGTATCTGTCCTTTACCTTTGTCTTCCTTCCCTTTTTTGCAGGTGCGTATATGTCCACTCCGTCCAGTATTACCTTTCCGGATGTCGGTATGTCTATGAGCCCCATTATGTGCATCAGTGTCGATTTCCCGCTTCCGGACGGCCCGATTATGGAGAGAAAGTCCCCTTTTTCTATCTCCAAACTGACACCGTCAAGGGCTCGGACCTCCTGGTCGCCCATTCTGTATATCTTGCTGACATTCTCAAGTTTTATCATCTTATCACCCCGTATGCCTCAGGGCATCCAGTATGTTCATTCTCGCCGCCTTCCATGACGGATATATCGTGAAGAGGGTCCCCAGCACTATGACCTCGATAAGTGCGTTCTCTATCATCTCAGGCGTGAAGGCCGTAAAACTCTCATTTATGCCTACGGATGATGCCATATAGTTGCCGAATGCAACGGAACCGAAATAACCCGGTATTAATCCGAGAATCGCACCGATGGTTACGAGAAGCAGGCCTTCCGCAAATGTTCCCATGAATATCGTCCTTCTGGATATCCCTATGGCCCTCATCATGCCTATCTCGTTCGTTCTTTCATAGACGGACATTATCATGACGCTGGCCACGAAAAGCAGGCTTATCACCAGAGCCACCGAGCCTATCGCCTGATAGAAGGCCGTGCTGACCGCAGAATATTCCTGAGCATCCACGATCATATCCTCTTTCGTCTTTATCCCGTCGGCATAGTCGGGGTATGCATCTTTGAGCTCCTTCACGAATTCTTTCGTATCGGCCATCGGGTCGAGGGACACTGACATGCTGTCCGCTCTGTCGCTGATCCTCAAATCCCGATATGCTGCGAGGTCCTGAAGTTCGCTGAGTCTCATCATTCCCATATATATCTTCATATCTCCTATCATACCTCCGCCGGTGAATCCGGTTTCGTACCTTCCCACTATTCTGAACTCTCTTTCCGGCTCCCCGATCGCACCGGCAATCTTTATCGTATCTCCAGTACTTAGGTTCAAGGCATCCATCATGGTATCTCCGAGTACTATCTCTCCTGTGTAAGGTCCGGAATATGCGCCGTTCGCATAATGCGGGTCGTCGAAGAAATCCTCCGTATCGCTGAACCACCCGTCGTATTTCTCCCGGTCCGAATCGCCCATCATATCCCATGATAACCTCGGAAGTATTCCGATGCATCCTACCGGAACGATCTGTCCGGATATGTTTGCCACGGGCATCAGTGTTCCGAACATATACAGGTTCGGACTGACGCCGTTGACTCCGTTCCATTCGCTTATGTTCCTCACCATCTCATGCGCATCATATATGGCATGGTCTCCGTGCGGACTTATCAACACATCGACATTTCCTTCCTCGATATGCCTCACTGCGTTCTGCCGTATCCCTCCCGCGATTGACATCATGGAAAGTAGAAGGGCGACGGACGCTATTATGGCAATTATTGTCATTGCGCTCCGCCCCTTCCTTCTGAATATGTCCTTTATCAACTAATCCCCCCTCAAAGCATCCGAGATGTTTATTTTGGTCGCCCATCTTGCAGGTATTACCGAGGAGAGTATTCCCAATGCCATGGATATGAGGAACACCTTTGCTATCAATATTGCGTCTATGCTCACGAGATGAAATCCGGAAGGCATCCTTCTGGGCCCTGTGGACATCCATGCATCGAGCCCATAGGCTATTATCAAACCCAGTAAAGTTCCCAGTATAAATGCCAGAAATATCAGGCTTATTCCTTCCGTGAATATATCCGTGACAATGGTCGTACGGGATATTCCTATGGCCCTCATCGCAGCTATTTCTCTCCTCCTCTCTCTCACGGCTATGTCCATTATGGTGGATATGAATATGGCACCGACCAACACGGTTATTGAAGATATCATTATGGAAAATGAATCGAAAGTTCGCATGAACTTGTTTATCTGGGATATGAACTCCTCCTGACTTATGGCGGAGAGCGGGTAATTCTCATTTATCCAGTCGGCAACCTCGGTGGCCTTTGAAGGGTCGTGCAGGTCCACATACATGGCGCTCACAGGGTCGTTCTTCATATCCAGAAAAAACTGGAGCTCGCTGAGATGCATATCTATCTCCTTTGATCCCGAACTGTCATAGGGATTCACGAAAACACCGTATACGGTGAGGCTCAGATTATGGCTCATATTCTTTGAATGGGAGATGTATATGGTATCGCCCGGATGAAGGTCGAATTCCTCCGAAAGGCTCTGGCTTATCGTGCATTCATGGGTGAAGTCCGGTGAATCGAAGGCATCCTGCGTTATGTTCCATTCCCGATAGTATGTGCTGTTCCTGAAAGGGTCCTCACCTCTATGCGGCATAAAGTCCCCTTCGATGATGTCATAATCCTTCATATCACCTTTTCCTATCGAATAGGTTCCCGTCACATCCGAACTCGTGGAATTCCTTCCTTTCGGCGCTGAGAACAGATATATGCCTTCCAGAGATAACCCTATTTCTCTTATTTCAGGATTCTTTTCAATGATATCCTCTGCCATGGCGGTCCCGTTGTATATCATGCTGCCCCCCATGAACATATTTCCTCCTTCACCGGTTATGAATATGTCCACTCCGCGGTCCTTCACAAGCGTTTCACTGCTCTTCTGCATTCCATTGCTTATCGAAAGCATGACCACAAGCATTATCACTGCTATGCTCACTCCCGCAACTGTTAGCGCCGTCCTCCCGGGCCTCCGGCTCAGGTTCCGGATTGGATTCATCGAAAATGCATGGTCTTTTCCCCATATAGTTCTTTTCGTTCTTCGGACTTTAAGGTCATATGTGTCCGATAAGGGTTAAATATGGGATAAAGATGAGTAAACATATGAAAGAAATCTATATGGACAGCGCCAATGTGAGCCGCCCTGCGCCCGAGGTCGTCGTCGCCATGATGCCCTATCTGAAAGAGAAGTTCGGAGTTCCGGGAGGGGCCTTCGGTCATAGATACGAAGAAGAGGCCTCGGAGGCGCTCTGGAGGGTAAGAGAGGCCATTGCCGCATCCATAAATGCCAGTCCGGAAGAGATAATATTCACATCCGGGGTCACAGAGGGGAACAACCTTGCGATAAAGGGGTTCATGAGATACGGAAAAGAAAAGAAGAGAGCGCTCACCACACCCATAGAAAGAAAATGTGTACTTGAATCCCTGAGATATATGGAAAAAGAAGGACATGATGTCTCCATGCTCCCCGTAGAGGATGAAGGCTTCGTGGACGAGAAAGAACTTGAAAACCTCAGCCGAGGCGTTGACCTGATATCCGTACAGCACGTCAATCAGGAGATAGGAACCGTGCAGGACATCCGCCGCATAGGTGAGACTGCGGAGGACCGGCAAATTGTCTTTCACACCGATGCCACACACGGATTCCTTAAAGAAAAAATAGATGTGGAAAAAATGAACATCGATATGCTCACGATTTCGGGCCATGTGATACATGGGCCTCCGGGCAGCGGAGCTCTTTTCATCAGAGAAGGGCTCAAAATAGAGCCTCTTCTTCACGGCGACGGGAAAGAGTTCGGTAAAAGAGCGGGACATCCCAACATGCCGGCCATAATAGGCATGGCAGAAGCGATACGACTTATGAAAGATGCGGATATTGAGAGGATGAAAAAACTAAGTAAGATGCTGCTCGAATCCCTGAGTACCATAGATGACTCGCGAATAAACGGCCCTATGAAAAATAAGCGAGTATGCGATATCGTTAATCTCTCGTTCAAAGGCGTGGAGGGAGAGGCGATACTGATGGCCGCCAGTTCGGAAGGATTGGTACTGCGCACCGGCTCCGCATGTTTCAGCCCTAATCTCAGATACAGCCATGTCATGAGGGCGATAGGGCGCAGTGCCGAGGATGCGAATTCGTCCACAAGGCTGAGTATAAGCAGATATACGACAGAAAATGATGTGGTATGTGTATATGAGATATTGAAAGAGATAATTGAGAGATTAAGAGATATAAGTCCGGTTTACAGAAAGGTGAAAAAATGAAGTTTGGATACAGCGACAGAGTGATGGAATTGTTTCGAAATCCGAAAAACGCGGGACCGATGGAGGATGCGAATGTCACTGCCATAGCCGGAAGCATGGCGTGCGGCGATATGCTGAAGATGTACCTCAAGATAGAGGATGACCCTGAGAGAATAGTCAAGGCCAGTTTTGAGTCCTACGGCTGTGTGGCCAACATAGCCACGAGTTCCATGATAACCCAGATGGTCGAGGGGAAAACTATCGAAGAGGCGAAAAAGATAGGTTTCAAAGATGAAGTCGATGCGCTCGGCGGACTTCCGAAGATAAAATACCACTGTGCCTCCCTCGCTGTTCAAGCACTTAGAATAGCGCTCTCAAAATGGGGCGTCATAAAAGGAGAGCGGGAGGTGGACGAAACTCTGACCCGTGAGATACTCAGAGGCATACTTGACCCGGTAACGGACAAAGACATAGTGACTGCCGGTGTTGTCAGGTCCCTGAAAATAGAAGGCCGGCTACTCGAGATATCGCTGCATATCGAGAGCGAGGAGGCAAAAGAAGAGATCCTGCCTGCCATTGACGAAGCGTTTGAAAAAATGGATGTGGACATCGACATTGAGGAGGTGTGATGTGCCTTTTGACTCGGTATGCGGAAAGAAGGCCGGAAAGACGGAATATCATCATGAATACCACGGAAAAGTCTATTATTTCTGCTCGGAGGACTGTACCGACCAATTCATAGAATGGCCGGGAAGATATGTGAAAGAGGACAGCGACGAGAGTTCCTGCTGACCCTATCGCTTGCCCGCACCCTTCAGAGGTATTATGCACAGGAATTTCCAGTTCTCATTTCCGGTATTTCGATACCAGTGAGGTATTTCCGGTTCTATATATGCGAAACTTCCGGCTTCAACCTCTTTTTCATCCTCACCCGCACCGACCATGCCCTTTCCTTCGAGGAAGAATATCTCATGCTCCCATTCATGACTGTGTATCGGTATCTTTCCGCCGGGTTCAAGAGTGAAAAGGCGCATCGCATAGTTCGGTGCTCCCTCTTTTCTGGCTATGAGCCACTGTATCCAAACTCCCTCGGCACCTTCCATAACTACCTTTTCCTTTTCCACATGCTTTATGTTCGACACATACATGGTATCACTGAAAAGAGAATGGGAATGGGTATTAAATGATTATGGAAGAGTTCCGCCCACGATGTTCTCATGCCCGTAGGGATCGGTCGCCTTTATTTGATATGTTATGGAGCCGTGTCCCGCGTATTCAACGGATGCGGCGTAGGCAAGGCCATCGGAGGTCTTTTCCATCTGCCGCCACTCTCCACCGTTTATACTTATCTCCACCGATGAGACGACGGTATTGTCGTTGACGAATGCTATGATGCGGTATTCGCTGTAATTTCCTCCTGCCTCGTATGTCGTCCAGTTTCCCGTATCCGTATCAAGACCTTCGAGGTGGACGCCTTCTATGGCGGGAGCACTGTAATCCGCAAAAGGCGGGTTAAGGAATATTATAAATATCGCAAGCCATGCGAAGAAATACATGAACGCATGACCGATATAATCTTTGTTCTTCAGCTTCTCCACATCAATGCCCACAATGGAATAACCGAATTTAACAAGCACGAATCCGGACAGGCCGAGGAAAGCCGAAACAGGCCATGCATACGATATGTCAAGATGAAGAAAGACATATGCGGAAACTATCCCCATCAATGCGGCTATCAGCACAGGAATGAGGGATGCTTTTGCACGATTTATTTCATTTTCTATATACTCTTTTTTGTCAAACTCCGGAGGTGTAAAGACCTCGTTTCCCGTATCCTCTTCCTCTTTATCGTGCCTTCTTCTTGCCATCGCCTCCCTATCTTGTCCTATTTAAAAATCTTTCTGCAAAACCTTCCAAACAATTTCAGAAAAACAGAAAAGATAAGGGGTTTCGGTGTTTTCGTCGTTCGTTTTTCCGCTTACCAGTTCACGGTGAGTGTTCCGGCTGTTGTCACATGTACCCAGTATGCGTTGCCATACTCCATGTTGTCTGTTGCTTGCATGGTGACTATGCTTCCGGATGATGTATCATACCTCTGTATAATATCGTATGTTCCTGTAAATCCGGACATGACATTGGACACTGTGTCGACAGTATTGCTCGGATATCCGATGAGATTCCAGCCAACCACCAGCGGTATGTCTGTACTTGTTACAGACGGCTCGTTTTCAGTCGTGTCACCGCTGGATGTCGTATGTACCCACAGTCCCATCTTATTATCAATCTGTGGGAATCCAAGGTTG
>CAYYXK010000007.1:0-44856 GCA_964475625.1 uncultured Thermoplasmata archaeon
CTGCCTATGCTGTCCCAGCCGCAGCAAGCTGCGGGGTATATTAATTAAATAAAAAAAGAAAGGAAATGGGTTTTTACTTCATGAAGGGCCTTCTCCAGTCCGTTGGAAGGACCGAGGTCTCCTTTATGGCCCTTGGTTCTTAGGATTTTTCATGTCTTCTTCGTGTTTTTTGAGGCTGAACTCAAGGAGATTCCTTATTTTTTTGACTGTTTCCCAATCCATTATCAGTTCGCACTCAAGTATGAAAAGTTCGTTCTGATTCTCATCCTTCGTTTTCTCGTTGTATATTCCCAATCTGAGCGTTTTTCCTTCTCTTCTGGCAACAGCCCCTTCTGCATAGTACTTGTTATAGTATATCTGACGAACCACGCCAAGAGGCGATTTTTCAGACGCTTCTTTTATCTCTGTTTCTTTCAATTTATCACCTTATACAGTTATTAAATCTTCATAGATTCTTTTATCTGACCTTTTTTGATCCTTATATACGAATAACTCTTTTGGAATTGGAGGCATGTATGGCATAGGTGCAGGATATGCTTCCTCATTTTCTTCCAGTTCTTCATCAACAACTACATCCAGTATGGAAGAATTCAGCTTTATTATTGCCTTGGTAACATCCGAGCTCAAATCTGTCTGATACATTGTTATTGAACCGATATCCCTGACTTTTTTTAGAATTCCGAATCTCAATAGCAAAGGAAGAATGTCGTATATTTTTGTTCTGGATACTCCAGAAAATTCAGATAGTTCTTTTATAGAGTACGAATCGAATGGGTGTGCCATAAGGAAGTCTATAAGTCTTACATTGGAAGACATGCCCATAACTCCTTCAAAAGGTTTCCTCTCTATAAACTCTTCTTCCTCATTTTTGCGGCTCATATACATACCTCATATCTAGCACATATATTTAGATTTCGGTCAAATTTACATGCGTGTAAATTGTACAGGAAAACCTTTGTCCTCCAGATATTTCTTTATCTCAGGGTATGCCTTGGGGTTTAGGTAAAAGTGCTTCTGCTTTTTAGGTATCTGCACACCCCAACCTATCTTTTCACATTTCTTTATGAACTCCTTAATCTCTTTTTTGGAGACATTCTTTAAACCCTTTCTGAGATTATCTATATCTGTAGAACGGTGTGGATTTGTATAGCCATGATATAAAAGCTTCCAGAGTATCTTATCCTCATTCTGGGTGAAATACCCTTCTTCTGGAGTAAATATGGCCATCGATATAGACATAGTGTTCTTTCTTATAAACCTTCCGAAAAATGAAAAGAAAAGAAATTGGTTTTTACTTCATAAACGGCCTTCTCCAGTCCGTTGGCAGGACCGAGGTCTCCTTTATGGCCCTTGGAGACATCCAGCGGAGTATGTTCAGGAAGGTTCCGGCCTTGTCGTTGGTTCCCGAAGCCCGAGCGCCTCCGAATGGCTGCCTTCCCACTATGGCTCCGGTGGGCTTGTCGTTTATGTAGAAGTTTCCTGCGCTGTACCTCAGCTCTCTCTCGGCCTTGAGCGCTGCATATCTGTCCTTTGAGAACACGCAGCCTGTAAGTCCGTAGGGCGATGTCTCGTCGCAGAGCTTCAGGGTCTCGTCGTACTTATCGTCCGGATAGGTGTATATTGTCACCACGGGCCCGAATATCTCCTCTGTCATGAGCTTGCCCTTGGGGTTGCCGGTCTTCACAACGGTGGGCTCAACGAACCATCCCTTTGAAGAGTCGTAGTTGCCGCCGAATATGAACTCGTACTCATCCGGGTGCTCCTTCGCATAGTCGATATAGCTCACTATCTTCCTGTAAGCCCCCTCGTCTATGACCGCGCCCATGTAGTTGTTCAGGTCCTCGGTGGGTCCCATAGTCATATTGGCAAGCTCTTCCACGATTATCTCCTTCACTGCGGGCCACATTCCCTCGGGTATGTACGCCCTTGAGAGCGCGGAGCACTTCTGCCCCTGGTATCCGAAGGCACCCCTTATGATGTTTATCGCCACGCCCCTCGGTTCGGCACTCTTGTGCACCACCGTGAAGTCCTTTCCTCCGGTCTCGCCAACTATCCTTGGGAAGTTCCTGTATTTCTCAAGGTTGGAGCTTATCTTGTTCCAGAGCGTCACGAGTGTCTCATAGCTTCCGGTGAAGTGCAGACCTGCAAAGTCGGGATGGTCGAATACCACATCTCCGTGCTTGCTTGAGAAGGGCACGAAGTTTATGACTCCCGGCGGCACTCCCGCCTCGAGAAGCACCTTCATTATCTCATAGTTGGAGAATATCACGGATCTGGAGGGCTTCCAGAGGGCCACGTTTCCGACTATCGCCGGGGCGGTGGGCAGATTTCCCGCTATTGAGTAGAAGTTGAACGGAGGAACAGCCAGCACGAATCCTTCAAGGGGCCTCCAGTCAAGCCTGTTGAGCTCTCCGGGGAACTGGTCCGGCTGCATACCGTAGAGCATGGCTGCATAGTATGTGTTGAACCTCCAGAAATCCACCAGCTCGGCCAGATCTATCTCGGCCTCGAACGGGTTCTTGGACTGGTTCAGCATGATGGCCGCTGTGTTCCTTGTCCTCCTCGGCCCTGAGAGCAGGTCAGCAGCCCTTTTGAAGACGGCGTGCCTGTGATACCAGTCGGTGTTCGCCCATTCCTCGTGTGCGGCCAGTGCCGCATCTATCGCTTCCTTCAGCTCATCCTCTTCGGCCAGATGGGCCCTTGCTATGACAAGGTCCTTGTCGTGGGGGCATCTGACCTCGAATATCTTGTCCGTCTTGACCTCCTTTCCGTTGATTATCAGGGGAATCTCGGCGGGGCTGCGGTTCTTTATCGCCTCTATTTCCTTAAGGAGCTTCTCCCTCTCGGGAGTTCCGGAGGCGTATGTGGGTATCGTATCCACATCATTCTTAGGTTTCTCATTCGGCCATATCATGTCATCGCCTCATATATCGAATTTTACTCCCTGTGCCAGCGGGAGTTCCTTTCCATAGTTTATGGTCACTGTCTGCCTTCTCATATATGCCTTCCACGCATCGCTTCCGGACTCTCTGCCGCCGCCAGTCTCCTTCTCTCCTCCGAAGGCACCGCCGATTTCCGCTCCGGCAGTGCTTGTATTGACATTGGCTATTCCGCAGTCGGAGCCCTTGTGGGACAGGAAGTACTCCTCTTCCCTGAGGTCGTTTGTGAATATCGCGGAAGAAAGACCCTGTGGAACATTGTTGTGTATCTCGAGGGCTTCCTCTATTGTCTTGAACTTGAGGACATAGATTATCGGAGCGAATGTCTCGGTCTTCACCATTTCCATGTCAGGCTTCGCCTCGAGAATTGTGGGCTTCACATAGTAGCCTCCGTCCATTCCGGCTATGTTCACCCGCTCTCCGCCGTATACCAGCTTAGCCCCTTCCTCCTGTGCCTTCCTTACGGCATTCATGTAGTTGTTGAAGGAAGACTCATCCCTCAGCGGACCCATGAGAACGCCCTCTTCCAGTGGATTGCCTACGCTGACCTTTTCATATATGTTCTTCAGCCTTGCTAGGAAGTCGTCGTATATATCCTCGTGAAGTATGAGCCTGCGGGTGCTTGTGCATCTCTGTCCGGATGTGGCGAGCGCCCCGAATGCAACGCCTTTGAGCGCATTGTTTATGTCGGCATTCTTCGTAACTATCGCAGCATTGTTTCCTCCCAGTTCAAGTATCGTCCTTCCGAGCCTCTTTGCCACGTTCTCGGATATCCTCTTTCCCGTGGGTATTGAACCGGTGAATGATATCAGGGGGAGCCTCGGGTCATTGGACATCCACTCTCCGACGGTCCTTCCGCTTCCGACCGCAAGGAAGAATATCGGCGGGTATCCAAGCCTCTCAACCGCCCTGTTAACTATCTTCATGGTGGCCACCGCTATCAGAGCACCCTTGCTGGAAGGTTTCCATACTGAGGTATCTCCTGCCGCGGATGCTATCATCGTGTTCCATGCCCATACCGCACAGGGGAAGTTGAATGAAGTTATCACACCTATGGGGCCGAGTGGGAGCCACTGCTCATACATTCTGTGCTCTTCCCTCTCACTAACTATTGTTAGGCCATAAAACTGCCTTGAAAGACCTATTGCAAAGTCCGCGATATCTATCATCTCCTGAACTTCGCCCTCTCCCTCCGAGAGTGTTTTTCCGGCTTCTATGGAAACCAGCCTTCCAAGTTCTCTCTTGTACTTTATCAGTTCCTGCCCTATCTCTCTGACAACCCATCCTCTCTTTGGTGCGGGTATATCTCTCCAAACCTTGAAGGATTCCTCTGCAGCTCTCATTACTTTCTCATAATCCTCCTTTGTTGCCATTGAAACCTTTGCTATCGGACTTCCGTCAATGGGAGAGTACGATGTTATGAGCTCTCTTCCTTCCACTGGTGCCCATTCTCCGTAAAAGACTCCGGAGTTCACATCCTCCAGTTCCAGTTTTTCCATTATCTCTTTCTTCACTGTCTCAACATCCATGTAATCACCTTATGGCCCGATACACAATCCCTATATAAGTTTTTTACAGCGAAAGACATATTAAAAAAGAAAAGGGTATAAAATGGGTTTTACCAGTTCACGGTGAGTGTTCCGGCGGTTGTCACATGTATCCAGTATGCATTGCCGTACTCCATGTTGTCCGTGCCCGCCAGTGTGTTCATGGTGGCCGCGCTTGCATCATAGGTCTGGACGAGGTCGTATGTGCCTGTGAATCCTGCCATGACATTGCTAACCGTATCGACGGTGTTGCTCGGGTATCCTATTAGATTCCAGCCGACACTGAGCGGTATGTCAGTGCTCGTCACCGTTGGTTCGTCCTCCGTAAGGTTTCCTGTTGCAGTTGTGTGTACCCATATTCCCATCGTGTTGTCCATGTTCGGGAATCCGAGGTTGAACTTGGCGAGCCTTGCCGTGTTGTATGTGTACCACTGTCCGTTCTGATAGACTATAGCTCTGTCCCATGAGAGTCCGCTGAGAGCCGTGTTTATGTCTGTGGCGGTTGTGAGCCACGGGATGGATATCATGTTCCATCCGCTGACGAAGTTAACGGTCATTGTTGCGGGACCACTTGTGGGCGTACCGCTCATCTCGACGGTGTTGCTATCCTCGTTGTATGCGTTGTCCACCGCCCTGACGACATAATAGTACATGGTTCCTTCCGTCAGCCCAGTATCCTGGAAGGTTGTTTCTGTGACATTGCAATATGTGGGGGTAGAGAAGTCCTGACCGCCCGGTGTTGTCGAGCGATATATGTTGTATGTCACCGGTGTCGCAGTATCCGACGCGGAAGACCATGAAAGTGTAAGAGATGTGCCTGTGCCGTCGTCCGTTACGCTCTCTATTCCCGCAAATGTCGGCGGTGTTATGTCAAGGCCACCGGTTACAACCAGTGCGAATGGCTGATATTCGAGCGTCCCTGTGTTCGCTATGTTCCTCGCTTCGACCCTTACCGTATATTTCCCTGTGTTTATCGTGTTATATCCTGGAACAAGAAGGACGGACTCCACCACATTTATGTCATCGTGCCCATCTCCATCGGTATCCCATCGACTGTATGAAGATGCGGAAGTGGGATTGGTAATCGAGCGACCCGGATTGGTTCCAGTATACATGTTTCCCCAGTAGAAATCCCCTCCTGAGTGTGTGACTATCAGGTCCAGGTCGTTAACTATGGCAGGGTCTGCGTTATCTGCACCAGGGTAGTCCGCCCATACTAGAGTGAACTCCAGCTCCTGAGTGCTGTCCTCAACCCATATGTTGTACTCAAAGAACTGCCCGCTTGCAGTGAATCTTGCAGGTGTGAGGCACTTGGGAACCGTGGTGTTATCGAATACCTTCAGTTTTCTGGCATCGCCTGAGAAATACAGACCGTTGTCCAGATGTGATCTTCCCCATCCCTGATCTCCATTGGGATATCTGTTGTCGTTTTCATAGGCTCCAGAACCGGATATCTCCACGGCACCATTCACGAGAATTGCCTTTACCAGGGCTGAACTGGGATTTGCGGCATCGGCGCTGTTTGCTGAACCCGATGGATAATAACCATCCTCGAAATACTGCCTCACCTGTGCTGCCTGACCCGCTATTCCTGGTGTTGCCATTGATGTTCCGGACATGTCATAGTATGAGGTCTCATCACCACTATCCGGAGTGTCATCTGTTTGATCCGCGGATGTAACTGGGTCTCCGACACCGCATATAGTGGGCTTTATTCTCCCGTCGTCGGCATATCCTCTGCTACTGAAACTTGCCATGTCGTTCTGATTCGGAGCGTTCTGTATCGCACCGACGCTGATAGCGTTCTTTGCCTCCGGCTGTTCGGAAAGTGTATTGGCGCTGCTTCCTGAGTTGCCCATGGCGAAGAGAATGGTATAGTCCTGATGGTCGAATATGAAGGTGTCTATCTCCAATGCATCATCCGTGTATCCGCTTCCACCGCCCCAGCTGTTGGTGTGTATCCTAGACCCTGCATTGTAAGATGGGTTGAACCCGTCGGCAAGGTTGGAAGGCGGCGATATTGCGCCCTGTCCATCATTCGTGTCGTCAATGTCCTGGAATATTATCTTGGCCTCGTGTGCGTGACCATCGTACTTGTTATATGTGTACCAGTCGGTCCCACCGACGGTTTCCGGAGCATCTCCGGCTATGGTGCCCGCCACATGCTGTCCGTGATAATTGCCTCCGCCTATGGCACCGCCACCGAGTACATATCTGTCCAGAATCTTTCTGTGGTTGGGGCCCACATTGTTGTTCGGGTCATAGAACATCTCATGGTCGAGAGAAAGCTCCGAATCCATTTCCGTCACCACTATCCCCCTGCCGGTTACACCATGGGCGGTAACTGTTCTCTGATTTGTTACATTGCTCTGCTGTATCCATGTTGAATTATCATTTACTATGAAATTCCCCGTTTTTCCAGCGTTTATGGACCTCACTTCGGCTATGAATGCTATCTTCCTTATTTCGTCGGAAGTGCTGACCATGGAATGGATGACCCCACCAATCTCGTTGGTATATATGTCTCCCACCGGTATGTCTGTGGATGTTAGGGTCGATTCCACATATGCCATACTGGCATCGGGATATGTAGATATAACTATGGGAGTTGCGCTGGTAATGTCTTCGAGTCCGGGGCTTATCTTATATGCCGGCTGATAGACGCCCACCCAGCTAACATATGTGAGCGCCTCTATCTCACTAACCCTCTGAGAGTCCGTTCTGATTACATAATTGTATCTCGGAAGGTAGTTGTAGAATGTGACACCCATGGATTGGATTTCCGTCTTCCATTCCGGTTTTATGGGGCCTATGAACTGCAAGATATACACTCCTTCCCCTTCATATCCGTTTATGCTCAATTCCTGTGGTATCTGCGGAATTCCGTTCTGTACATCGAAAGAATGCCCCTTGATTCCCACTAAGCCTCTCTGGCCCATGGTCCTTACCTCAAGTCCGGCGGACTGCATCATCGATGCACCGTGCTGGGACACCTTCATAAGCAGGAACGAGTCATATGTTTCCATCACTTCGCCGTACTGAGAAAGAGATTCTATGTCGTCTATGTTATCCGTGCCTATCAGCACATATGTGCTGTTCTCCCCCGGTATCAATGCCTCACTAACCGCCATATTGCTCATGAGCATGACGAGTGCCAGAAAAATGGCACTAACTGCAATTATTCCGTACATCCTTCTCATTTTAGCTCACCTTCTTTCTCTCCAAATGTTGATACACATATACGCATTCCTCTTATAGTATATAGATTTTTCCCATAGAATCTGTGTACTGAAGAAAAATCTTAAATACTCTCGATGATTGTCTGATATTGTCCGACAAAAGAAGTACATCGCATGGCAGATGTATGTCATCGGACGGCGTGTGTATGCCCATGGAAGACAGTGAAAAGATAACAATAAGAATACCGAAGCGGGATTTGCGTTATATGGACCTCATAATGAAACTTGATGGATATTCTACGCGCTCCGAAGTCATAAGAGCTGCGATAAGGGAATTCACTGACGAACGGGTGGACTTTCTCCTTGAAAAAATGGAAAAACTTGAGAAAACAGAGGAAAAAAGGGCCAGATTGCTGGCTTTCGAGGAGAAGTACCTTCACAGATAACGATGAACATCCTCCCCCTTTCTTTTTTTATTTTTTCGGTTAGCCGAGTTTTATCGCAAGTTTCTTTCTCGCTGTCTTATGCTTGCTCTTCGGTTCCAGAGACGCGCCGCAGACCTTGCATGTTCCTATTCTCTTTGCACAGGGTACGTGATATGTAGCACCGCATTCTCCACATACTATCATCTTCATTCCGGGCTTTATGGTCCCGTTGCAGAATTTACATTTCTCCGGGTTTTCGGCCGTTGTTTCCTTCGCAGGTGCGCTTTCTTTCGGCTTCTCCCTTGTCTTCAACATCTCTTCCTGATTGAATTCGAATTCCTTTCCGTCAAAAAGCCTTTTTGCGCTTGTTTTCACGGTTATCGGCATCTCTCCCTCTTTCTGGGCCATTATCTTCACGCTTAACTCCGCAGTACTTCCTTTATCGAGTTCATCTATAGTGTCCAGTCCCTCGATCTCCATATCTCCCGACATCCTTATCTTTATATCTTTAGCCGGGGCGTTTCCCTTATTGGTAACCTTTATAACGCCCTCTTTCCAGACGTCCTTTTCCAGTTCCCCTGCATCCACCTTTATTTCCATTTCCGGTGTTATCCGGCCGAGCGCCCTCTTTACTTCTTCGTCCGCCTTCGACAGCTTTTCATCTGCGGCGCTACTGTCGCTGTCCGTTGTTTCTATTGCGCTCTTCAGAAGCTTCTCAGCTTCCCTGACATCAACCCCGAACCTCTTTGCCCTTGCGATCTCAAAGTTTATGGAATAAGCGCGATCGACGAAGGAAGTGTCGATACCGGTCCTCTCGACCATTGCCCTTGCACCGTTCGCGAGCCTGAGTGCCTTCGATGCATCCTTTTCTTTTATCTTCTTGGCTTCTTTTATGGCGGTTTCTGCCTCGGATACATTCGCTCCCATCTTCTTGGCATACTTTATCTTGGCATCGGCATAATCTATTATCTCGTCAACATGACCTATGAAGACCTCGTTAAGCGCCTTTAAAGCTTCGCTTATCATGGTTCTGGCATCCTCGACCCTGCCCTGTTCCAGAGCGCTCTTTGCGGAGACATAGAGCTCCGAGGGCTTTACCACGTCTATGCGATTGTCCCTTGCATCCTGGAGCCTTGATTCGAGTTCTACAAGGTCGGAATTGATGGTTTCATAGGCCTCCTTGAGTTCCTGAAGCTTCTCTCCCGCAGCCATTGTGTACTCGAATGACTTGATGTAAGCTCCAGCATCATAGGCTCCTTCGGCCCGATTAAGCATGGCGAGGACCTCCTCGACGGATATCCCCTTCTTCCTCACATCCTCTATCTTCTCGCTAAGTGTCTTTATCGCCTTCTCGGCTATGTCTTTCTGGAGTTCGGCTTTTTCCATCTCCACCTCACTCTGCATGGCAAGACTGAGGGCTTTCTGATATTTTCCCTCTTCAAGGGCATTTCTCGCCTGATGTATTAGATTCTCCGCAAGAGATGCATCCATTCCCGTCTTTTTGGATTTATCTATTATCTTAACAAAATCATTTATAACTCTTTCCACCTTCTTTCTTTCCTCTTCGTCAAGCATTTTTATACACTGCTCTGCAAGTTCCATGGATTCCTTTGTTTTATTGGCCTTCAAAGCATCTATGGCCTGATCAAGAATGAGCTTTGCGTTCCTGACATCCGCCCTCAGGTTCTCGGCCTCGCTTATTTTCGCGTGGGCGGACCTTATCTTTTCGGCGACCTTTTTACTTGCGGCCTTTATGTCATCAATGACCTTCTGAGCCTCCTCGGCATAGCGATATGCGTCTATATAATCTCCTTTCTTCAGGGCATCCCTTGCAACAGCAGTGCTTTCTTCGGCCTTTTTTACATTTATTCCTATGTCGCGGGCATCGTTTATGAGTGTTTCTGCGAGAGATATCTTCTTTTCTATGGCCTCTCTGAAGGACTTCTCGACATCATTCTCAAGACTGTCCATGCTCTGTACCACTCTTTCCGTTTTTCCTTCGGAAAGCATTTGTTTTATTCGTTTCAGGCGCTCTTCCGCATCACTGAGTTCTATTCCCATCGTCTTTGCGGAGAAGACCCGGGCCTCTATCATCTTGATACGTGATTCTATATCCTGTTTGGCGGAAGAACCCGAGAGCTCTTCCCTTATCTCTTCCGAGAGTTTTGCCGCTTCCTCATATTTGCCCTCCGAAATGAGCTTTCTTATTGTGAATATCTTCTTTCCTTGGGCTTTGACATCAATTCCCTTCTTCTTTGCCTCTTTAACGGCGTTCTGTGCGAGTTCGAAGGATGCGGCCGCGGTCTGATACCCTGAAATGACCTTGTTCAGCTCATCCATTATCTTTTTGGACCTTCTCATGGATGCGACATATTTCCCATTCTTGAAGTCGGCTCTCGCTTCCAGAAGGCTGTTGTGGAAGCTCTTGAGGTCTATCTTGCTTTGAAGGCTCTTTATCTTCGCAAGACTTGCTTTGGCATCGTTATATGCCTTCTGAGAGAGATTTTTTGCAAGTTTATTGGCCTTTTCCTCCACATCCTTCGACATCCGTATAGCATCGGAATATCTCTCTTCTTTCATAGCTGCCAGCATATCCGCCAACGCATCTTCGAGGGGCTGATCCTGAACCCCCTCTTCCGCGAGTATCTCTTCCGCTACGGACCTGACCTTTTCCACCGATGATTCGGCCATCCTCTTCTGAAGGGTGGACATGCTGCTCTCTATCTCCTTCAATGTCTCCGCCGCAGAAGCGAAATCTCCGAACTCCAGATACTTCCTCCCCTTCGCGATAAGTTTCATATTATCTTTTATATCTTCTGTTCCTTTAAGTTCTTGCAGGTCCGATTCGAGTTCGTCCAATCGTATATCGATATGTTTCCGTATCTTTTTTCTGACCTCGTCGAGGCCCGTGTCCGCGAATTTCCTCGCATTTACGTCATCTTTCTTTTCCATTGCCTTTTCGGCCTCATGGAACGCTACTTCTTCGCCGGCCATATCTATGCCTATTTCCTCTGCGAACTTTAGGAGTCTCCGTCCCTCTGCGATGCTCTGCTTTATGCCCGCCGTTTTTCCCTGTTCCAGGCTCTGTTGGGTCTGAATGGCGAATTCGTATGCCTTTACGAAATCCCTTTCGCTCAATGCCTGTTTTACGGCGACGAGCAGTCTTTTTGATTCGCGGGTATCTGCCTTTATCTTCTCCGCCTCTTTGAAGAGCTTGTCCAATTTTAGAAGTAGTTGGCTCGTCTTCTGATACGCATCCAGTATATTATCCAGCTTTTCCTCGCACTCTTTGGACAGCTCCATCGCTTTCTTGTACTCGCCCATTTTAAGGGCGTTTCTCGCATCAAGCAGCAACTTTTCCGGTTCCGATATGTTCGCACCTATCTTGCTGGCGGCTTTCATCTTGGAAAAAGCGGGATTCATGGCCTTGACGACCACATTGAATTTGGCCTCCTCCGCCTTTTTCTTTGCCCTTTCGAGCGTTTCGGCACTTAAAGCCAGATTATTGCTGTCTATGTTTTCCGATGCCTTCTTGAGAAGGGATTCTATCTCGGACGGGTCGCCCCCAAGTGAGCGTATCTCATCTATCTCGGATGTCATCGATTCCGTATTCGAACGAAGAACCTCCTTGACCCTGTCGCGAGCGGCCCGTCCTATGTCCATTACCTCGGATATCTGCTTGGGACCTTCCATTTTCCTGGCCTTTTCCAGTCTGTTCTTCAGAACCTCATCCGCAACACCCATACGTTCCAATATGGTTATGTTTATATCCGCATCGGATATGAGGGATTCGGCCGCCGATTCCGCTGCACCCTGCAACATGGCTCTGGCCTTCTCACACAGGCCCAATGCCGCATCCGTGTCCCCCGCATCTATCTTCTTCTTCGCATCCTCAATAAGCGAACGGGCTTCGGAGACATCAACGGTTTCGGAGAGCGCATTTATCAGGGTTTCCGTTCCCTCCACGACCGAGGATGCCGTATCCCGAAGTTTTGAATTCGTACCATCTATTGCTTTTTTAAGCTCTTGCAGCGCTACAAAGAAATCCCTGTTCTTCTTCATATCTTCAGCTTTCTTCAATGAGGATTCCAGATGTGAAACGTCTATCTCCACTGATTTTGCCTTTTTCACAATTTTCTTTGCATCTTCTATCCTCTCATCCAGAAGGGATGAAAGTGAGTTCTCTATGTGTTCTATCACTTCTTTTGATTTTAAAGCCGCTTCGGAGAACTCCCTCTCCCTCATATGACTCTGAACCTGTTTAAGCCCGTTATTAAACTCGCTAACATCGATTCCCGACTTCTCGGACTCTCCTATCAGCTTATGTATCTTCTGAATGTTCGCTATGGCATCCTCTCTGCTCTTTTTCTCTTCGAGGGCCTTCTTTTCGAGTTGCTTCTGCAATTTAGCGGGGTTTATCGGGCTCACATCCAACACTCCTTTCTCAGGTTTAAACCGTGTTCGGGATAAATACTTTTTGTTTCGGTCGCCGTTGGAGATAGGCGATGCGTTACTTAAAACCATCGCTGACGCCTCCTGAAAAACTATTAAAGTATGTTGCCATAGGGCTGCGATATCATGAAAGTGGAACTGATAACATATACGCCGGATCCCGAAAGGGTCGTTGCGATGGCTGCAAAAAGCTGCCATACGGTGCATACACCTGAAATGAACGAAATGAATGAGGGCGAAATAAAAGGGATAATACGGATAACGAGGGATGCTGGACATCACAGCGTGCTTGAACATGCCAGCTTCACATTCGCCATAGACGATGTGTCCCGCGCATTGACCCATCAACTTGTCAGACACCGGCTTGCATCATACTCTCAACAGAGTCAGCGATATGTAAACCTGAAGCCCCTTGAATATGTGAGTCCCCCTACGGTCCGTGTGAACCCCGAAGCCGGAAAAAAGTACGAAGAAATCATGAAATATCTGGAAAAGAGCTACGGGGAACTGGTGGAAATGGGAATCCCTCTTGAAGACGCGAGATACATCCTTCCCAATGCCACGCACACGAATATCGTGGTAACTATGAACGCAAGGGAACTCATCAACTTCTTCACCCTGAGAACATGCATGAAAGCCCAGTGGGAGATACGGGCGCTCGCCTACATAATGCTGAAAAAAGTGCGGGATGTTGCCCCCACAATATTCGAGAATGCGGGACCGGCCTGCCTGAGAGGTAAGTGCCCGGAAGGAGAGACCGAATGCGCCGAACGGATGAAAAAGGGACTTCTCAAGGGGGCGAAACCATAGAACTTCCGGAAGAGCATGTAAAGAAGTATCTGGGAATAACGAAAAAGGCTCTGAACAAGGTGAAGATAATCGCTCCCGAACCTTCCTACACCAGAAAAATGGCAGAGGATTTCCTGAACATGGCCGAATCATACTATTCCGATGCCCTTCATTTCTTTGAAAAGGGGGACCTGATAAACGCATTTGCATCCGTGAACTATGCACATGGATGGCTGGATGCGGGAGCAAGACTGGGATTTTTCGATGTGGGTGGAGACTGGAGGCTCTTCACGCTGAGCGAGTAATCTTTATCTAATCGGACCGGGATGAGATATCGTGAAGTTGGCTGCGCTCATGACCTCGGATTTCAGGCTCTACCATGCACTTCTTAAAGAGATGAGAAGACTCGATATCAGGCATATCGTTCTGTCTCTCGGAGACGAGATACCGCCTTATGTGGGGGTTGTCATAAGTTCCGAATCCGAGGTGTCTTCCATAGATTTTCCGGTTAAGATAGGTGAGAACGACCCGGAACGGGCAGCCAGCGAAGCACTTGTGTATCTCTCCGGGACGAAGAACTGCGAGTCCGTTTTTATCGGGATAGATCCGGGTAAGAGACCGGGAATGGCGGTTGTCTGTGATGGAAAGGTCGTGGAAAGGATACAGGCAAAGAACCCGGAAGATTGCAGAAGAATAGCGGAGAACGCACTGCGCTCCAGAGAATACGGAAATGCGA
Source organism: uncultured Thermoplasmata archaeon (assembly GCA_964475625.1). Lineage (GTDB taxonomy): Archaea > Thermoplasmatota > Thermoplasmata > WALJ01 > WALJ01 > JALTFR01. The sequence goes on from CAYYXK010000007.1 coordinate 14,068, forward strand.
CGGTGAGAGTGGGGCACGGAGATGTTACCAACCGAAACCGAATAATCGCCGCGCTCTTGGGCATGGATGTCTATCTCGAGATAGTCGATGAACGAAACACCACACGGTATACGAAAAACGATGATGTGGAGGCTGCCATACGCATAGCTATGGCCCAAGGAGAAAAATTGAGAAGGAATTACGAGGCCATGCCGACCGGGGGCGAACTGCGCGAGATTCAGAGAAGGAGCAGGATTGCCAGCGGGAACATAACGATAAGCACAAGCCTTGCAAGAAAGGTTGCCACCGGAGAGGTGAGCATGGAGGCTGCCATAGAAGCACAGAGAGGTGGCGAATGAAAAAGAAAAAACTGGCCATGGAACTCGAAAAACTGGATGTCCCGGAAGTGCGGAGCGCTCTTCTTGAACAGTATCCCACGCCCCCCGAGATTGCGGCGGACCTGCTTTTCTTCGCATACTCCATGGGTGATGTGGGGGGAAAGATTGTCTGCGACCTCGGATGCGGGAACGGCATATTCGCCATAGGGGCTGCCATACTGGGTGCCGATGCGGTTTACGGCATAGACATATCGAAAACTATGCTGAAGACTGCGGAAAAGAATGCGGAAAAGATGGGAGTCGATGTGGAATTCCGGCTTGCAGATGTGAAAAGTTTTAATAAGCACTGCGATACAGCCATTCAGAACCCGCCCTTCGGAGCCCAGAACAGACATGCGGATCTTCCTTTCATCGAGAAGGCCGTTGAAATAGCGGATGTGTCGTACAGCATGCACATGAAAAAAACGAGGGAATTCGTGTTGAGGTCCATGAAAAACCTCGGAGGGAGGGTTACACACGAACTCGAATACGAGTTTCCCATAAAAAGGATCTTCGATTTCCACAGAAAGGATGTGGAGTTCTTTGAAGTGATTGCGATAAGGACCGAAAAGGTGAGAAAATGAGTGAAAGCAAAAAAATAGTGGTTCCCGGCGAAGAGGTCGGAACCAGCGAAGAATACATTCCCGGCGAAGGGACATACGAGGAAGAGGGGGAGATATTCTCCTCTCGTGTAGGCATAGTGGCATACAACGATGAAGAAATGGTCGTGAAAACGGAACCTCTGAATCCGTTGGTCGAAATAGAGCGCGGAGACATAGTGCTCGGAACCGTCGTTATGGTCAGGGACACCATGGTTGTCGTCGATATAAACAAAATCGAGGGCAAGAACAGAAACATAACCGGGGAGACCTCCGGAACGATTCATGTTTCCAAGGCATCGCAGGCATATGTGAAGGATCTGAAAAAGGAGTTCAAGATAGGGGATTATGTCCGCGCGAAGGTCATGCAGGCCAAACCATCCGTACAGCTTACAACCGGTTATCCGGAATACGGTGTTGTGAAAGCCCTCTGCTCCAAGTGTCGGAGACCCATGGTCAGAAAGGGCACCATGGTTTACTGTGACAACTGCAAGAGGACCGAGACCAGAAAGATATCCTCAATGTATGGTAAGATAAAGAGCATCTAAAATCCCTTTATTATCCTTTTTTCCATGACCTCTCGAAAAATCGCATGCGGGAGTTCGGGGTGTGCGGGAAAGCGAATGATTGGATACCCATTAGGAATACATTGCATTATGTCTCATGAGATGGCAAAACATGTGGTGATCCGGCAGAGAAACGACTGAAAATAAGCATGTAAACCGTTGAGTGGATACCGCATCGGAGATTATATCCATATATTTATTGAAATGGGTTCTCAGCGGACTGAGCCCATTATCGCTTCCACCATCCGCACGGCCCTCACCGTCTCCCTGACATCATGGACCCTTATTGTGCTGGCACCTTTTAAAACCGCAAGAGATGTCGTGGCAAGAGATGCTTCCAATCTCTCCTCCACTGGCAGGTCCAGAGCCGCTCCTATGAACGATTTTCTGGATGCGCCGAAAAGCACGGGATATCCCAGTGAACGAAACGAGCCGAGTTCCCGAACTATCTTAAGATTATGCTCAAGACTTTTACCGAATCCGATGCCCGGATCGACCATTATCGAATCCCTCGATACTCCTGTATCCAGGGCTTTCTCGGACTGAATTCTCAGAAAACCTATTATGTCTCCGATGACATCTCCGTATTCGGGATTTTTCTGCATATTTTCAGGGTCGCCCCGCATATGCATGATGACCGCACCGGCACCATGGTCCGCTATTGTCTCGGCCATTCCCTCTTTTCTAAGGCCATATATGTCGTTTATTATGTCCGCACCGGCACTCAGCACTCGGTCCGCAACCTCCGGTTTGTAGGTATCCACGGATATGGGCACATCAGTCCTGTCCCGAAGTTCCTTCAGTACGGGCATCACCCTGTTCAGTTCCTCTTCGGAGCTTATCCGCGGAGAGCCGGGCCTTGAAGATTCGCCTCCCAGGTCTATGATATCCGCTCCTTCCTCGACCATCTGCATCGCCCTTTCGACCGCCTTTTCCGCTCCGTAGTATTTTCCACCGTCCGAAAAGGAATCCGGTGTGATGTTCAGTATCCCCATGATGGCCGTCGGGAGTTCTATTTCCTTATCTCCTGCCCTGAATATGTATTTTCCCTTTCCGTTGTTCAGAAGGGTCTTTTCAAGCTCCTCCGCTATCCTCCTACCGTTGAATGGTTGAAATCTCATCTTTTTTACGAGTATCTCGACCTGCCTCTCGGTTATTATGAGCAGGGCATCCGTTTTATCGGTAGTCAGACCGACCACACCCCATGAGACGGCACAATCGCCACCCACGGCGAGAGCTTCCTGCTTGAGGATTATGGCATCTTTAAGAGGGACCGATTCCAGTTTTATAAAGTACATCTTCCCTTTTCTGGCCATAATCTCCATACCTTCCGGGGAAACCCCTATCGATTCCATTGCCTCTTCCGCATCTTCCTTCAAATGCACATTGAAACTCATTCTTCCAGTCTCCTGATTATCTCTTCCGATGTCTTTTCATCTATCCTTCCCGACTCGGACATGATGCGCACGAGCTCTTTCACTGTTTCCATGGCCTCTCCCGGGTCCTCATCCTCCGAAATTATCTGCCTTATCTCGGAGTAGGACTCATCCATACCTTCCGCAAGGCCGACTATCAGTTCCTCTATTTCCTCGTTCAATATCTGCACGACCTCTTCGCCGCTCATGTGTGTGGAATTGAAAGTTGTAAAAAGTCTTTGTGGGAAAGATGTATATATTGGAACATGTATGCAGAGGCGGTGGTAATTTGCAGGATGGATATGTCAATATAAACGGGCAGATGTACAAGAAACCGACAAAGGGACGGTGTGCATACTGCGGCTCGGATATGCTGGAATTCTATGATGACGGAAGCGGTATATGTCTCAATTGCGGCAGGACATTCTCATGGCTAAACCCGCTTCCCGGGCCGGTAAAACCTCAGACACAGGCCAGTGCTCCCGCAACTGTAGCAGTATCTTCCCAGCAGAAAAGGAACTCTCCTCAGCCGGCGCAAACATATAAGGCGCCCAAACCTCCGAAAACAGGCATTCTGAGCGTGAAAGGCATAACGGCCCTCGGGCTGGTCTCCGCACTTCTCATCGGCATGGGGGCCATAATACTGATAGCCACCCTGCCCATGGGGAGCTGGCCTCCGGATGATTTCGACAGGGACACCCTTGGGAACATGACAAAAGCGGCCATAATGATATGGGCCACCGGAACCATGCTCTTCCTAATGGCTGGTTTTGCAGCGGCAGGAACCGATGAACTTGACCCGAATGTCAGGAGAACGCTGATAAGCGCCTCCGTAGCCCTTGCGATACTCTCATTCTCGCTCTGGATAGGGATGAAATTCATAAGTGGTCTCTGAACCATGGATTTCTCCCGAAACCCCTTTCTCCCTCGAAATTTCCGTCTTTTATTATGCGTTTTCCGCGCACATAGACATCTTCCGGAAATACCGCTTCCATTCCCTCGAAGGGCGTCCACCCTGCCTTTGAATGCAGTTTTTCGGACTTTATCTCACGAATGTCCTTCATATCGATTACCATGAGGTCCGCATCCCTTCCGACCTCCATGGAGCCTTTATTGGGGCAGAACCTCTTTGCCGGATTCTCTATGAGCACTTCAACGGCCCTTTCGAACGATATCATGCCTTTTTTGACCGATGCCAGAATCAATGGCAGCGCCGTTTCAACCCCGGGAATCCCGGAAGGCGCTCTTTCGAACTCCTCCTTTTCCTCTATGGTGTGAGGTGCATGGTCCGATGATATCATATCTATCCTTCCGTCCAGCAGTGCTTCCCAGAGGGCATTTCTATCCTTCTTCGTACGCACGGGTGGGTTGACCTTTGCATATGCGGGATTCTCAAGTTCCGAGTCGACGGTCAGGAACAGATGCGAGGGGGTCACTTCGGCGGTCTGCCCCTCTTTCTTACTGCGGAGAGCTTCCGCACCCTCCCGCGAGGTTATATGCGCGATATGCAGGTTCTTTCCGGTTTCTATGAGCCTTTTTACCGCATTCCCCTCCGCCTGATTCGGACGGTTCCGAAGATGCCCTTTCAAACCCTTCGCTTCACCGTTCCTTATGAGAGAACCGTCCTCGGCATGAAATACCGGGACCTGTGGATAGTCATTCATTATGTTCAGAAGATAGTGGAGCGCGAGGTCATCCATGTCATTGACGACTCCGCCCGTTGTCGGGGCCATGAAGAGCTTCAGTGCGGGAGAGCGCTTCAATGCCTTTTCATCAAGGACGCTGTTCATCATTCCGACATAAAGGCCGTAATCGACCGCCGCCTTCTTCGATGCGATGTGGTTCTTCTCTTCAAGAGCGGTATAGCGATAAACGAAGGGTTTTGTGTTGGGCATATCGAGAACGCAGGAAACGCCGCCGAATGCCGCGGAAAGCGTACCGCTGAAAAAATCCTCCTTATGTTCGAATCCCGGGTCTCGGAGGTGCACATGCGGGTCGACCCTCGCAGGCAGGATTATTTTCGAGCCGTAATCCCTCGCACCCGGAATCCGCTTTTTCACATCTGCGATGATGCCGTCCTTTATGCCTATGGCCGCATCTATCAATTCTCCTGCAATGTATATCCTTCCCGAGAGCGCAATATCATATTCCACGGATGCCCATCCTTATGGAGTAAAAAAGCTTTTTCGCACATCCGCATGTGCTCTTTCATAAATATGGGGACATATTGGAACAATATTGGAACAGGGCCGGCAGATGTTCATAAAATTTAAATAATGTAAATCCGAAGGCCTTTTGTGCAAGGTACTGGCCATACAAAAGGAAAAGGTGTGATTGCCGACGGTTATCTCAAATACATCAAAAAGAATGGGGTCTGGTCGGAAAGGAAAATGCTCTCCGTCATGCCGGGCTCGCATATGGGTCGAAAGATGCGGAATGGATTCCCATGAAGAAGATACTCCGTATCATAGAGTGGTTTGTGAATAACGACGGAGAGAATACGGCGGTCCTTGCCGGGAAAGAAGCATTGAAAGACATGAGCATGTTCAAGTATGTTTTCTCATCCGTTGCCGTGCGGGAGGCAGTTTCATAGTGATATTCGGTCGCAGAGGGGTGGGGAAACGGGTTGAACCGGATGAAGAAGGCGGCGAAGAAACTCGTGAGTGCCGCATCCGCCTCAAATGGGAAGACAAATAATCTTATATCAAAGACCGATAGCGCCGTGATGGTTCTCGATAATCTTGGCAAATCCATAAGGAACACCCTTAAGAAGATAGCCAAAGCTAATACGGTGGATGAAAAGCTCGTGAAAGGGGTTGTGCGCGACCTTCAGAGGGCTTTGCTGAGTGCGGATGTCAATGTCAAGCTCACTCTCAAGCTCACAAAAGAAGTGGAGAGGCGAGCGCTGGAAGAGGAACCACCCGCAGGAAAGAGCGCGAGAGAGCATGTCATAAGGATAATCTACGAAGAACTGGTGAAGATTCTGGGAGAGAAAAGAGAGGTTCCCTTAAAGAAGCACAGGATACTCATGGTCGGGCTTTACGGACAGGGTAAGACCACCACCTCGGGAAAACTGGCCAATTATTTCCAGAAAAGAGGTCTGAGCGTCGGCCTGATAGCCGGGGATGTTCACCGGCCGGCAGCATATGACCAGTTGAAACAGATAGGCGAACAGCTCGGTGTGCAGGTCTATGGGAGGCCCGGGGAGAAGAAGGCGGCGAAGATAGTGCGCGAGGGTCTGGAGGAGTTCAGGAACATGGATGTCGTTATAATCGATACCTCGGGCAGGCATTCGCTTGAAGACGACCTGATAAAGGAGATAAAACTGGTAGGAAAGGTTGCAAATGCCGATGAGGTCTTCCTTGTCCTCGATGCCGCGGTCGGTCAGCAGGCCGGGCCTCAGGCAAAGGCATTTCACGATGCCGTTGGTGTCACGGGAGTCATAATCACGAAACTGGACGGTTCCGCCAAAGGAGGGGGGGCGCTCTCCGCTGTTGCAGAGACCGGTGCTCCGATAGTCTTCATCGGTACCGGAGAACACATGGAAGACCTTGAAAAGTTCGACCCTGACCGCTTCATCTCAAGGCTTCTGGGAATGGGAGATATCCAGAGCCTGATGGAGACCGCCAGCGAAGCGATGGACGAGGAAAAGGCGGAAGAACTCGCAAGGCGCATGATGTCCGGCAAATTCAATCTGATAGACATGTACGACCAGATGGAGGCCATGACAAAGATGGGCCCGCTGAAAAAGGTCTTCTCGATGCTCGGGCTTGTGGATGCGATGTCCGATGAACAGGTGGAAGACCTTCAGAAGAAACTGCGCAGTTTCCACATAATCATGGATTCCATGACAAGGGAGGAGCTGGAGAACCCGAAGATAATCAAATCATCCCGCATAAAGAGGGTCGCAAGAGGAAGCGGGAGAAGCCCCGACGAGGTGCGCGCACTTTTGAAGCACTACAACCGCTCGAAGAAGGCGATCAAAGGCTTCTCGGGAAACAGGAAGATGCAGAGGCAACTGATGAAACAGCTCGAAAGCGGCGGACTGGACCTGTGATGATATGAAACATTTCTTCAATCCCGATGGAATAATGGTAATAGGTGCATCCTCGAACCCTGAGAAGATAGGATATGTGGTTCTGGAATCCCTGAAGAACTCATACGGCGGAAGGATATGCCCTATAAACCCGAAAGGCGGGGAGATACTGGGTCTTAAGGTCTATGAGAGGATAGAAGACGCACCGGAATGCGAGATGGCCGTGATAGTGCTCCCTGCCGAGAAGGTCCCGGACGCGGTGGAACGCTTCGGAAGGCACGGTGGAAAGGCTGTTGTCGTTATTTCGGGCGGATTCAAGGAGCTCGGAGGAAAAGGGGCCGAATATGAGGGCCTGATGGTCCGGAAGGCAAAAGAACAGGGTGTCCGTATAATCGGACCGAACTGCATAGGTGTCCTTGATACATATTCGGGAGTTGATACGTTTTTCCAGCCCAAATATGCCATGCTAAGGCCTGAAAGGGGGTCTGTCAGTATCGTGACGCAATCCGGCGCAGTTGGAATCATAGCTCTGGAAACCCTTGCAAAAGCGGGTGTCGGAATAGATAAGTTCATCAGTTACGGGAACAAGGCGGATGTCAATGAGATAGACGCCCTTCGATACCTGATGAACGAAGAAAGTACGAAGGTCGTCGGTATGTACATAGAAGGCCTTGAAAACGGCAGGGAGTTTCTGGATGTTCTGAAAGAGGTTGCAAAAAAGAAGCCGGTGGTCGTCATAAAGGCAGGTATGACCGCCCACGGTGCGAGGGCTGCGAAGAGCCATACGGGTTCGCTGGCCTCCGACGGTAGGGTTTTCACAGGTGCCCTTCGCCAGCATGGGGCCATGGTTGCCGAGGACCTTGAGAATTTCCTCGACCTGCTGAACTTCTTTTCGCTCAGAAAATGTCCCGCGGGAGGAAGGGCCATAATGGTGACGAACGGGGCCGGGCCGTGCGTATTGACAGCGGACTGGATATGCCGCTCTCCCGTGGTGCGTCTAGGTCACCTTTCATATGAGACCAGAAAAAGGATAGAGGAAAGACTGCCTGACTTCGTCAATGTGGACAATCCTGTGGACCTGACAGGGAGCGCTCTCCCGGAATGGTATGAGATGGCCCTCGATGAGATGGAGAAGGACGAGAACATTGATGTGGTGATAGCTGCACTCACCCTGCAGGACGAGGGCCTTTCCGGCTCATGGAGGAATCTGCTCGATATACTGCCCGGAAGGGAGAAACCCCTGCTCGTGCTGGCATCGGGCGGGCCTTTCACCGAGGAGGTCTCGTTCAGCATCCAGAAGGCCGGTGTCCCTGTAATCCCTTTTCCGAGGCGTGTCGTTGCGGTAATAGAGAAGTCCGTCGAATATCGAAGATGGCTTGAAAAGCAAAGTATTTAGAATGCCGTGCCTATGCAGGCGCATGAGCATCAGGAACTTTGACATAAAGGAGATTGAGGCAAGGCGTTTCACAAACCCGGGAGAGCGTTTCAACCAGATAAATGTGAACTTCAATGTAAGCATAACGAACATAGAGCCTGCCAGCGATAAGGCCGTCAATGTACATTTCAGATTCACCATAAACTATGCCGGAATAGGTCTGATGAGGATGGAAGGAACCGTCCTCTACGAGGGAAACGTTGCGGAGATAACCGAGAGATGGGGAAACAAGCACAACATGCCGGAACACATGGCCAATGAGGTCCACGGTGCTGTTATAAACAACTGCGTTGTCGAGGCTTTCATACTTTCCCGCGACCTGCATATGCCGCCACCGCTTCCGATACCGAAGCCGAACTTCACGAAGAAAGAGGAGAGGAAATCCAGCGGCGTAGAAGTGATGTGATGATAGATCGTGCTGACTATGTGTCCGAAAAGGCGGTCGCAGCCGCAGTACTGGAAGCAAGTGCTCCCAAACCCGGAAATGTAAGCCCGTATCATTCCCACGGAAAGACCAGATTCGAGCACTTTGTGGCATCGTCCTCCGCCATCGGACCTGTTATGCGCAAGATAGCGAGCGGAGATTATTCCCTCGGTCAGGGGGTGTTCCATGCGGTAAATCGTTCCATGAATGTTCAGAAGGGAGGGAATGTGCATCTGGGTGTCATACTTCTCTTCGGACCGATAGCATCCGCGGCGGGGAGCGCTCCGTCCCTTGAACTTTCGTCGCTCAGAAGGGAACTGGCCGAGGTTCTCAGAGATGCAACCTATGAAGACACGGTCTACACATACAATGCGATGAAGCACTCGGATGCTTCCGACATACCGAAAGCCGCCCTCGATGAGAGCGCCCTGAAGGAGATAATAGACATGAAATTGCCGCTTCTTGAATGGATGGATAAGGGTGCGGAACACAGTGCCATTGCAAGGGAATATGCCTCATCTTATGCGGCCTCCTTTGAAATCGCCTTACCTGCTATGAAGGAGATGTATGAAAAGACGGACCTCCTGAGTGCCATAGTGCATTCGTACATTGTGCTTCTCACGAAATATCCCGATACGCACATAGCCTCCGTACATGGAAAAGATGCCGCCGAAGAACTGAAGACTTTTGTTGTTGAAACACTTAAGGGCGGTGGAAGCCCGGAGAAACTTGAGAAAATAAGGAAATTCATTGAGGAAAAGGGCTACAATCCCGGAGCCACGGCGGACATCGTTGCGTCGGCACTGTTCATAGGACTTCTTTCGGGCGAGATATCCCTCTAGAAATACCTGTTATCGTCCTCTGTGATATCTTCATAGTGATGTTGATATTCGGCTGTGGGCGGCACGGGCGGCTTCTTACCACCTGTGATGATTACAGAGATTATGCTGAATGCTGCGAGAATGTCCGCAAGAAGCAGCAGCCATGGCACATATACCGCCATTGATTCCTCTCTCTTGTGTGCCTTTATCGTCTCTATGTCCTTTTTGCTGTCCTCGCAGAAATCCTGCGGCGGTATTCCGGCGCTCGCGTTTATGGCATAATACATCACCGCATAGGCGTGTATCGAATGGTGAGGATGTTCCGGGTCCTCCTGCGGGGAATCGTATCCTATGCCGACAAGACAGATGGTGTGTCCGAACTCGTGGAGAAGTACGGAGCGCTCCATATATTCCTGCTGATATGCGTTATCCGAGTAATCGATTATCTCCTGCTTGAAAATAGCAATGGATGAGAACCCGTATTCAAGGCCGGCCACATCGGTATGGGTCGCTTCCAGACCTGCTCCTGTGTCCCTGAAAAGACCGTTCAGATAGATTATGTAGAGAACTGCGGTGTTCCCGTGCTTGTAAAGGTCCCGATATTCACCTTCGAGTGACCTTATGGATTCCGTATCATATATCGCCGTCCTAAGCGGTATCTCATCAGATGCGTTTCTGTCTATGAAGACAGTGTGTTTGTCCGTATTGGCATATATCTTCTGAATGAGAAAATGCAGAGCGCTATCGCTCGGCGGATATCCTCTTACCCAGTCGACTTCTATGGCAAGTTCGTCGTATGGCTCATCGCTTAGGTAATCGAGGGCATAATCCAAATGGGAGGAATAGACATATCTGTGTTCGTTCGCCCATTCACCCGCGACGAATACGGAAAAATACGCTCCTGCCAGTGCCATTACGAGGACGACGGATATCAATACCACCTTCTTACCCATTCAGTATCATCTCCAGAAAATACCTGTGAAGCCTCGTGTCGGGCGTAAGCTCCGGATGAAATGCCAGTGCCATCATCTTTCCCTGTACGGCCGCGACTCCGAAACCCTTGAACTCGGATATTATCCTGCAAGTCCCCCATGTCCTGAGGATGGCCGGAGCCCTTATGAAAACCGCATTCACCGTACCTATCCCCTCCACATCCAGTTCCGTTTCGAAACTGTCCCTCTGCCTTCCGAAGGCGTTCCTGTCAACCTCCATATCCATAATGCCCAGAAGACTTGTTCCGGTTTTTTCGACCTCGTCATCCCCCTCCTTTGCAAGAAGTATGCATCCGGCACATGTACCCATTATCCCCTTTCCCTGCTCTGCCATTTCTTTTATCTTTTCGTGCATTCCATTCCCGATGAGTCTCTTGGATATCGTGGTGCTCTCTCCGCCGGGAAGTATGGCGGCATCGACATCTTCAAGGTCCTCCTTTCTCCTTGCCCATATCACTTCGCCATTTATTCCGAGCTCTTTTATGACCTGCTCTGTCATGCGGATATGCTCGTAAACATCTCCCTGTATGCCTATGACCGCTACTCTCATGTGCCTTCCTTCGCGGCCTTGTTCGCAAGCTTCTTGCGCTCCTTGGCTGTGTAGCCCGTGGCCTCCTGAAGAAATGCGTTGTAAACCTTCACGGTCTTCAATACGAGGTCGTCGCTTGCGGAAGCATCCGTGTCGGTCTCAACCCAGAGATTTTTTCCGTCGAACTTTGCAGCGATCTTCTTCATTGCACCGTATGATGCGGAGATAAGTTCTCCTTCCTCTTTCACGCCCTCGAAGTACTTTTCCATGATGTTTTTCAGGCCGTTTTCCTTCAGGTTCTTTTTTACGGTTCTTTTTACCGGGTAATCTCTCATCTTTATACCTCCAGTTTCCTTTTCATCTCGGATTCTATGTCATTCTTGGAAGTGGTTCCTGACAGCGAACCTACCAGCTTTCCGTTCCTGAAGAACAGTATGGTGGGCACGCTCATGACACCATTCTTCACGGCTATGGATAGCCATTCCTCCGTATTAAGTTTTCCGAAGAAAATATCAGGATATTTCTCAGCCAGATCCTCCATTATCGGATGTATCTTCCTGCACGGGGCACAGTGTGTTCCCCAGCAGTCCACGACCACCTTTTCATGTGAATCAAGGGCTTTTAGAAGGGATTTTTCGTCCATATCCGGAACCTTCTCTGTCTTTTCCCTTTTCTTCCCCTTAGTTCCGAAAAGGCCCATTCCATCACCTCATATGCCCATCTGCACGAATATCCATGTCATTATGCTGAGAACGAAGGTTATGCCTAGTACTATTACCGTATTCTTCTTCATTATTGCAGCTTCAAGGCTCCCTCCGCCTCCGATAGTGGCCACTGCATTGTTTATCTTGCTCGGAGTTATCGCGCTCGCTATCCCGCCTGCGTTGGCGTGTGCACCATATATGGTCATGAACTGGGCATTGTTGAGCCCTATGTCCGTGCTGGCCTGCTCTTGTATCTTGTAGAACATCACATTGGAACCTGTCTCAGAGCCTCCGACCACGGCACCGAATATACCGAGCAGAGGAGATAAAAAGACATATGCCGCACCGATGGATGCGAGAGCCGCGCCTATCGCCACATTCATGTTTAGATCATTGTAATATTTTCCGGGTGCAAGATGTGGTCCTGTTGGTCCGTTGACCACAACCATGGCGGAAAATGCCATCAGGAACGACAGAGAAAAGAAAAGTGAGTATGCTATGAACGGGGGCCATATCCGCCTTATCCACACCTTCGTCACACGATTCATCTGCTCCCTACTGGGTTTCAGTATGGGAAGTGAAAGCAGGAATGCCACCAGTATCCAGAAATATACGCTGGAAAAAACATCGAAATCCACGGTCTGGTACGCTGTCACCCATCCGAGGTTTATTCCACTTCCATCGAGAGATTCGAAGAAACGAGTGACCGGTGGTATGCTGACCACGGATGCGAGAGCTATCAGTATGAGCCACGGGGACATCGCCTTCAGAAGAGGTTTCCAGACTATCGGCTTCTCCTTCTCAAGTTCTCTGTTCTCGAACTTCTGGTATCCGTATAGGACTCCCATCGTAACAAGGCCGGCAATCACACCGACTATCATGATAGGGGCCCTTATGAGGACGAGGGCGAGTGCCGTGAATCCTATTACTAGTCCCGACAGTACCGCAGGTACCCATCCCTTCTTCAGAGACTCTTTTCCACCAATCACCCAGAGCATCGCAAGTGATATCAGAGTGGAAATAACCGGAAGGAATATCGTTATCTTGAATGCGAACACGAATGCATCGAACCCGTAAAGATGGGCCGGAAGAGTCACGGGAATCGAAAGAAGTGCAAAAGATGTCGATGCATTATAACCTATCACTGCTATTGCTACCGATGCGGCCGGACCAAATCCCATCGCCATGAGAAGCGGTGGGAAAAGAGCCGGTGTAACGACTCCCAGCGATGTCACGAATGTTCCGAATCCTATTCCTATGAAAAGTGCCTGCTGCTCCTTTGTCTTTGCAACCCTCTTTATTGCGTCGGAGATTATGGAAAGAGCGCCCACCTCTTTCATTGTGAAAATCATGAGCATGGTGAATATCACGGCTATCGTTATGCCGAAGGCCTTCAAAATCCCATATATCGTGGCGCCGAACACTATGTCCCATGAGGTCTGGAAATATGTTCCCACCTCCAGGGCAGCGAGCCCCCATCCTATCAGGGCCATCTTTGCGCCCGATATCCTGAATACGATTATCCCGACAAAAACAACGAACAGCGGAAGCAGTGCCAGTGCTACGGTAAGTGCGGAAGCCATGATGCTCGGAAAAAGAGGAGTGATAAAAAGTTTGGTATTAATGGGTTTATTCGATGAGGCCGCTGATATCCTCGCCTTCCTCCTCCACTTCTCCGCTTTCCTCAGCTAGGGGCTCTGTTTCCACCTCGGCGGGTGCAGCTTCCATATCCTCAAAAGAGGGCTGACCGGCGGCTTCTTCCATAGGTGCGGCCTCCTGAGGCATATATTGTGACTCTTCAACGGCCGGTTCCTTGCCTCTGCCTTTCTTTTTCATTATGAGGGCGAGCGCGATGATCGCCGCAAGCAGGATTATGCCTATCAGAAGGTATGACATCGGTATACCGAAAATCAGTCCCTTGGATTCCGGAAGTTCAACAGGCGCAAGAGGCGTCGTTTCTCCGGGAACGACGGTTGCATTGACGGATGTGTCTTCGTACCCCTCCTTTGATATGGTCAGTATGCGCGCTCCCATGGGAACGTCCAGGGAGAAGTTTCCGTTATCATCCGTGGTGGTGCTCTCTCCGGTGTCCGCCGTAACTGTGGCACCTGCAATGGGATTGCCGTTCTCATCAAGTACCCTTCCGGTTACCGTTCCGATATTGGTCGTTGTGAATGTCCATGTATAGTTCTCCATGACATTTCCTACGCTATCCGTGGCACCGCTCACCCGAACCTCATACTGTGTGGCATACTCAAGAGATGCGGATGGTGTGAAGATGAGCGTGTTGTTGTTCCATGTGATGCTTCCCCCTACCGCCTCGCCCCCGGAGATTATGCTTATATGCACACTTCTATGATTGACAGGTTCGGAAAATGTGACAGATATCTCGGTATCTATCGGTACGAGATTGCCTGTCGGAGCGCTTGCCGTGGCCTCCGGAGCGATGGCATCCACTGTGAAAAATACTATGGTGCTATTCACCAGACCCGCGTTATCCGTAGCCATTACCTGAACGCTGTGTTCTCCGTCGATGAGGCCCATGAAAGTATAGCTGGTATTCATTCCCCCCTCAATCCATCCGGAGTTGTCGAGGTTGATCGAATAATATGCGATGCCGGAGCCGGAATCGCTTCCGTGCCACATGACCGTGAGGGTCGGACCCTGAACAGAGTCCTCGCTCGGTGAATCTATGAAAATCGACGGCAGTACGGTATCGACCGTGAAACTGATGGATGTACTGTTCTCATTCCCTGCTGCGTCCCGAGCAGTTACTTCTATCGTATGAGTCCCATCGGCGAGTAACTCGGATGTCCATGTTGTGTTCATGCCGACAGATATCCGTGTTCCTCCGTCCAATGCTATGAAATATCCGATTATTCCGGAGTCGGAATCAAGTCCTCTCCATTCCACGGTTACAACCGGGTCGGTCGATATCATTCCATCGGAAGGAGATGTTATCTGAATTGCAGGTAATACCGTATCTATTGAAAAGGATGTGCTGTCCGTGCTGTTCTTTCCGGTCACATCGAATGCTCTGACATCCACAGTATGGCCTCCGTCCGCAAGATTTGCGATATATGTCGTATTGAGTCCCACATCGATCCATGCACCTCCGTCTATCCTTATCTCATAGTGGTCTATGCCGCTTCCGTTGTCGCTACCTTCCCACGATACCGCAATATCGGCAGTATTCAGAAGGCTGTTGTTTGCAGGATATGTTATGTTGATTACCGGAGGATATGTATCTATGATGAAAGACACCGTATCGGTCGCGATATTCCCGGAGCGGTCCACGGCGGCTACGGTAACCACATGTTCTCCGTCCGAAAGCCCGTTGAATGTGTATGTCGTATTGGTTCCCGTATTTATCGGGGTATCGGTGTCAAGCATTATCTCGTAGTGGTCAATCCCGGATTCCGCATCGCTGCCGGCCCATACCACCGTGGCGGAATCGCTCTCGATTATCTGTCCGTCCGTGGGTGCCGTTATATCGACAGTCGGAGGTGTTATGTCTCCCATACAGTATAAACCGCTGTCACCGCCTATGAAGAGGAGTCCGTCCGATATTGCGGGGGAAGAGCGTAGGGCATATGCAACGGTATGGTTCCAGAGCTCATTTCCGGAAGAATCCAGAGCATATATCTTCGGTGTCGCACCGGCGGTTCCGAAGTAGATGTTTCCGGTAGCATCCAGAGCAAGCGATCCCTCTATCGGACCATTCGCATGGAATACCCACTGAACACCGGTGCCGGGAACTACGGAATATATCGTTCCGTTGTCCGTCGCTATGTAGATCGTGTTGTTTCGAACGGCCGGAGCGCCCAGAACGGCACCATCGACATCCATTCCGCCCACATAAGTCCCATTGACTGCTAGAGCACTAACATTGCCGGTATCACTACATATCAGAACCATCTCGGAATTTCCGTCGTTGAATATCGTAGGGGCTGCGGTTATGTTTCCTGGCTGAGTATGTGTCCACTTCAGAGTTCCGTTGTTCGGATAGAACGCATATGTGTTGTTGGAATATCTGGAAACATAGATCGTTCCATCGCTTCCTATGCTCGGAGATGATACTATCTGATCGCCGAGATAGTATGACCACCTGTATGTTCCGTCAGGCTTTATCGCGTATATGTATCCATTGTCGTTTCCCACATATATGGTTCCGTCCGTGCCTATTACGGGGGAGGAGCGTATACCCCCGGCTGTGCTATAAGTCCACTTTTCGGTCCCGTTCGGATTCAGGGCATAAAGGTATCCGTCCATTGCCCCGAAGTATATGGTTCCGTCCTCAGCTATGGCCGGAGATGAGGATATGTTGAATCCCACACTGTAATTCCATTTCAGCGAGCCGTCGGAATCAAGTGCATAGAACTCTCCGTTCATGGAGCCGAAATAAACCGTTCCGTTGGCATCCACTGCCGGTGAGGAATCCACTACATCGGATGTGGAGAAGTTCCAGTATTCTATCGGAAGCGGAGGCCCGCTGACATCCGTTGTCCCGGTGTGTTTGGTATCGTGGTTGAGCATCGGCCACACCGTGTTCGCAAGATATGTAGGCACCGAGCCGTACGGGAATATGAGCGGATAATAGTCCACTGCGTTGTATTCCGGTTTAGGTGTGTCACCTATGCCATCCGGCCCTAAAATGTCCTGATTTTCTCCAGAATAGTAATCCACACCATTATAGTCCGAATAGTAGTTTCCACCCCCGGGATATGAGAGATTCACGATGTCGTCATATGGTGAATACATATATATGGCACGCGACCACATATCTATGAAATTGTTGTGATATATCATGCTGGGTGCATATGGAGCATAGGAAGAACTTCGATAGATATACACTCCGTACCTATCGTTGACAAAATCATTCTCGTATATCTCCACTGCGTTGGATGACCATACATAGACGGCTTGATAGGACGAAGAAATTCTGTTTCCGGATATCCGTGTTCCATTGTCGGTCCAGAGATATATTCCACTCTGTATCATCCCTCCTCCATAGCTGCCGATAGTGTTGTTGTAAATTGAGATCTGATTGCTTTCCGATGAATCGGAATAGATGTAAAGTCCATAGTATGTTGCCTGAATCTCGCAATCTTCTATCGACCCTTTTCTGGATCGTGAGATGTAAAATCCGTAAGTTACATTCGAAATGGAAGATGACTTTACGCTGAAATCGGTGGATCGCTGCACAAAAACAGAGTATTGCCATGAAGCGACACTGGAAAAAGAAGAATTCTCTATGGTAACATTGTCGGAGTAATATATGTATGTCGTGCGTTGTCCCGTATTCTTGATCGATATCTCTTTCAGCTCTATATGGGATGAGTAAGACACTATCGATCCGTATGTAGTCTCGTCCCTTATGCTCACCTGACTCAGAGAGATATTTCTGGAATATATTATCTCGATGCCAACCGTTGAGTTGTGGATATTCTGGGGAGATATGCTTATGTTCTGAGAATTTCCTATTATCACCTGTCCCGCAACATAGGGAGCTATGCTAATGTCGGCCTTACTTACAAGGTAATAGATGGACTTTCCGTTGACCGTGTTGGACACATCCACATCATTGTCGATCGAGCTCTGAGAGCCATAGTAGACGAAAAATCCATTATTTGTGAGCCTATTGTTCCTGAATGTGTTGGAATATGTTGAGTAGTCAATATATATTCCTGTTTTTGAATCCGCCAGATTGTTGTTGTCGATATAGTTGTTACGGGAGCGTGAGAGATATATCCCGGCAGCCGTTGACGTGTACTCTGTAGAGTTGACGATCGTATTTCCATATATATTATTATAATTTGACATATACATATATAGTCCATACAAATGGTTGTTGTACATCGTATTGTTGGAAATGCGCCCATAAGAACTGAGATAGGTTTGTATTCCGACAGTGCCGTTCGATAGATCCTGACCTTCTATGAGGAAATTATCACAGTTATAAAGAAGGATTTCGCCCATACCGCCTGGGACTACGATATCATCGATGCTGTCCGCATAGAACACGGGCTTTCCGTTAACGGTGTTGTTCTCTATGATGTCGTGACCCCACGAGGTCAGATATATGCCGCATCCTACCATGCTGTTGTTTAGAAGTGATATGTAAGGAATGGATGAATATATACCGACAATGCTACCTATTATTGTGTTGTTCATGATGTACGTGGGCGCATAATATGCGTACCCCATATAAATTGAAACTCCATCTATATCGATGAGTGTATTGTTAGAAATCAGCGTATTCATCGAATAATATTGATATATCCCGTATGACCTCACATTTGAAATTCTGCTTCCGGTTATGTGAAAATTATCCGAATGATACACATAGACCCCATAGGTGGGGTAATTCAATGTAGCGGATATGTCACAACCCACCAAAGATACATCCGGGCTTTGATATGCATAAACCGCCATGTAACTGGCATTCCTTATATCAGCGTTTTTTATTTTAATATTTCTCGAATAATACAGATAATATCCGTAGGACATACTTCCTGACGCGAGATAGGTATTCTCGAAGGAAACATTGCTGGAACCGGAAACATAAACCGCCCTGTACGGGGAGTTCAACAACATCACATAGGAAAAGTTGCTCCACGCGGCGTTGTTAACATATATGCCGTATGTTGCGCTGTCCGATGCATTGAGATAGTAAACCGTTGTATTGTATGTGGTGTCCACGACTATTCCGTATCTTCCGTTTCCAACTGCGGTATTGTTTATGAGTACGGTATTGTTTGAACGGTATATCGTGATTCCGTCATGCGCGTTGTTATCATTGGCCGTGTTGTTCATTATTGAGTTGTTTTCATTCCAGTAGTTCAGGTATATGCCCTTATATCCATTGGCACTCGCGTTGTTGTTCTCGATGATGTTGTATGTGCAATGGTTCTGTATTCTTATGCCATCCTCGTTGCCATACACATGATTGTTCCTTATACGATTGTGTGACGACACCTCGAGGTTCATTCCGGCATCGGAGTTTCCGCTTACGGTGTTATTCTCCAAAATATTGTAGTTTGACTCATAGATGTTGATACCGCGATTTGTATTGGAATTCGCCGTGTTGTCGGAAACTGTGTTGTTATTACAGTACTTAACAAAAGTTATTCCGAAGTTTCCGTTGTTATCCGCCGTGTTGTTCAATATCCTGTTCCGGTTTGCCGTGTCCAGACGAATTCCATCGACAGTGTTCGAATCGGCTGTGTTTTCCTCTATGGCCGTGTTGTTCGCTCTATAGAGTACTATTCCATACCTGTTTGAGTTGGCCGTGTTTTTAATAACATAATTCCCTTCAGACCAGCCCGTCAGATATATGCCGTTGTTCGATGCCCCTGTTGTTGTCACATTGGTTATCATACCGTTGGTGACATTATAGAGCACTATGTTAGAGTCGGGGAAATAAGGTTCGTTATTCACTCCGCTCGCTCCTGAAAATGTACAATTCCTTATGATAAAATATGCCGTCGTGTTTCCTATATAGAGGCCGTAGCCTGCCCCCGTGCCATCCACGGTCCAGTTCTCTATTATATACGGGTCGGCAAGTGTCCCGCTCCCGGATGCTATCCCGGACAGCACAAAATCCGCATTGCCGTTGATCCTTGTTGGGGATAGGGTTGCAGAGGGGCCTATCGGTGAAATGGACTTCACAGTTGAACTTTCCGTGTATTCCGCACTTCCCACCAGTATACTCATACTTCCTGCCACCATCATCAGAACGATGAATATCGACATAATTCTTTTCATTACATCACCTTATTAGCCTGAAGATACTCATCGGATAAATAAGTTATCATTTTCGATGATAGAAACAAACATGCAAAACATACATAAATGGGGTTGTTTTCACTCAACGGATGGCTGAAAAGAATACGGATCCCGCACTCGCCAGATACGAGTTCAAAAAGGCGCTGGAAGAACTCCGGCAGTACAATGGGAGAGCCACGGAGCTGATATCCTTATACATACCTCCCGGAAAACAGATATCCGATGTGGTCGCATACCTCCGGGACGAATACTCGCAGAGCTCAAACATAAAGTCGAAAAGTACCATGAAGAATGTCACATCCGCCATTGAGTCCATAATGAGCAGACTTAAATCCTTCAAAAAACCTCCGGAGAACGGGGTGGTCTTTTTCGTGGGTCATGTTGCTAAAGGGGCGGACCAAACAGATATGATCGCCAAGATTCTGGTTCCGCCTCAACCCATAACGACCTTCCTTTATCGATGTGATTCCAAATTCTATCTTGAGCCCCTGGAAGACATGCTTGTAGATAGAAAGTCCTACGGCCTGATAGTTGTGGACCGGAGCGAGGCGACGATAGGTCTTCTTAAAGGAAAACAGATAAAGGTCATAAAGCACATAGACTCTCTTGTTCCGAGTAAGCATCATCAGGGCGGTCAGTCCTCGGTCCGTTTTGAAAGGCTGATAGAGATCGCAGCCCACGAGTATTTTACAAAGGTCGGGAACATTGCCAATGAAGCCTTCCTTGCCGAGCCGGAACTCGAAGGTATTCTCATAGGAGGGCCCGGCTCCACAAAGGATTTCTTTGCAAAGAAGGACTACCTCCACCATGAGCTGAAAAAGAAGATAATTGATGTGTTCGATACGGGATACACCAACGAATACGGACTGAAAGAACTTGTTGAAAAGGCTCAGGACGCACTACAGAACCTTGAGATGATGAAGGAAAAGAAGGCTGTGGAGCGTCTGATGAAAGAGATAAAAAACCCCGATGGAGGTCTGGCCGTCTATGGTCTTAAGGATGTTGTACATGCACTTACCATCGGTGCGGTCGAACTCCTTCTGATATCCGAAGGTCTTGAAATGGAAGAAGTGAAGTTCAAATGCAACGACTGCGGATATGACGGAGAGAAAGCCCTTAAACAAGGTGATGTGCTGAAATGCCCTCAATGTAAATCCGAGAACATAGAGATACTCGAGAAAAAAGATATCATAGAGCACCTCTACGAACTCGC
This sequence comes from uncultured Thermoplasmata archaeon, assembly GCA_964475625.1. Classification (GTDB taxonomy): domain Archaea; phylum Thermoplasmatota; class Thermoplasmata; order WALJ01; family WALJ01; genus JALTFR01. Next base: position 34,946 of record CAYYXK010000007.1, read on the forward strand.
AGGCTCAATGGGTACCGATATCATGCTGATATCTCGCGAGTCCGAAGAAGGAGAGCTCCTTTACAGAGCATTCGGTGGGATAGCCGGCATATTGAGGTTCAGAACCACGAATTAATCCTTCTTTTCGGCACTCTTCCGGCTTGTCTTTTTCGAAGGGGGTTTTTTAGTGCTTTTCTTTGCTCCGGACTTTTTAGTGGATCTTGATTTCTTTTCACCGTTCTCCTCTTTCTTTTCCTTTCCCGGACAGTTCGGATTGACGCACAATCTCCACGGCGGCCTTCCCTTCGTTATCACAACCACTATGGGAGCTCCGCAGTGCTCGCACGTCTCTCCGGTGAAATCCAGCTTGCCTCTCTGAGGAACAGGATATGTGTTTCCGCATGCGGGATAATTGGAGCAACCGATGAACCTCTTTCCCCTGCGTGAATGGCGAAGTATCAGGTCGCCGCCGCACATCGGACATTTTCCCACGACGCCCCTGCCCTCGTTTGTCTTGCATGTGGGGTTTATGCACATCTCCTCCCTCCCCGTGCTTCGTATTATTCTTATCATGGGAGCGCCGCATTCCTCACACTGCTTTCCAAGTGGTTCGACCGTTCCGGTCTGCGGTAGCGGATATGTGACCCTGCAATCCGGGTAGTTCGAACATCCTGCGAACCTGCCATTACGCCCTCTTCTTATGCGTATGTCGCCACCGCATTCGGGACATTTGCCGAGTACGTTCTCCTCGTCCGATGCCTTCGATATGGCTCCCCCGATGGATGTCTTCTCGCTCTTTATCTGCTTGGTGACCTGCTCCAGCATATCCCTTGATTCCTTTACCACCTCATTGAGGCCCTTCTTTCCCTCTGCTATCCCTTCCATGTCCTTCTCAAGGGTGGCCGTCATCTCAGGCTCCGTTATGGTAGTGGCGTGCTCCACAAGACTGTTCACAAGGCTGACCGCTGTCTTCGTGGGCCTTATGCTCTTTCCGGTGATGTACTTCCGGTCGTAGAGCTTCTGGATTATCTCGTGGCGCGTCGATTTCGTACCCAGCCCGAGCCTTTCCATCTCCTTAAGTAGGCTGGCCTGCGAATATCTGGCAGGTGGTTTCGTCCGGTCCTCCTTCAGTTCTATTTCCTCCACCGGAACCTCCTTTTCAGGCCCCAGAGCAGGTATCGCCTTGCCTCTGAACTTGATGTACGGATAGTATCTGTACCATCCCTCGTTTATCAGCGACTCTCCGTGCGCCAAGAACTTCTCCCCGTTTATGTCGAACTCCGCATCCTGCACCCTTATCTCGGCATATGGGGCAACCGTGGCCATGAAACGCCTTACAACGAGTTCATACAGGTTCCACTTATCCCCTTTCAGCTTCTGCTTCGTAGCGGCTCTTACCGGATATACGGGAGGATGGTCCGTGGTCTCGACCTTTCCCCGCGTGGGCGTTATCTTCGGCTGAGAGAGTATCTCCTCGACCTCGGATTTGAAGGGTGTGTTCAGAAGATTCTCAAGAGTGCCTTTGACGCTCATCCCTCTTGGATAGACCGTATTGTCAGTCCTAGGATAGCTGATGTATCCCTCAGTGTAAAGTTCCTCTGCTATTGACATGGCTCTGGCAGCGCTAAGTCCCAGCTTCGTTGCCTCGGTGAGCAGCGTGGTCGTGTTGAAAGGTATCGGAGGCCTGCCCTTCCTCTCCTCCTCTTTGTAAGAGAGCACCTTCGCCATCTCCGCCTCGTCCACCTTCTTCATTATGCGCTCCTTCTCCTCGGCTTCCTTTATCATGCCGGCCTCGTGCTCCGCGACGAACTTCCTTTTCTTCTTCATGTGTGCGAAAATCCGCCAGTATGTCTCCGGAACGAAGTTCTCTATCTCCATCTCCCTCTTGACTATCATTGCCAGCGTCGGGCTCTGAACCCTTCCGACAGAGAGAAAATCCCTTCCCATGCGGCCGGATGCCATTGAGATGAGTCGCGTGAGGACGGCTCCCCATGCGAGGTCTATGTACTGCCTTGATTCTGCGGAGCGAGCGAGGTTCATGTCAAGGTCCGTGAGGTTCCGGAATGCCTTCTCCACCTCGGACTTTATGAGAGCGCTGAATCTGGCCCTTTTGACCTTTATGTTCGGATTGACCGCCGTTATCAGTTCGACTGCCTCCATCCCTATGAGCTCTCCCTCCCTGTCGAAGTCGGTGGCGATTATCACGGTGTCGCACTCCTTCGCGAGCCTTTTCAGTATGTTTCCTATAGCGCGGGCGTGCACCTGCTTGACGGGTTCCACCCATATCAGCTCCTCGGGGTCCACCTTCTTCCACTGGTTGTATTTCTTATCGTAATCAAGGGAAACGATGTGTCCAGCAAGCCCGAGGACATAGTACTTCTCGCCATCCCTTTCGAACTCGTGGACGCTGACCCTTCCCTCCCTCTTTGACTTCGACTTTCCATCGGAGAGCGCGTATGCGATCCGCCTCGCTGCATTTGCCTTCTCCCCTATTATCAGGGTGCTCATGTTCGCTCCGATTGAGGTGCTTTATTTATAGGTTCCTCATGGCTTCGTTTCCAAATCCTTTTTATACCTCTCCCTTTTCCTTCAACTCCCATTTCTGCTCGAGTGGGGTAGCTTGGATATCCTAGGGGCCTGCGGAGCCCCGGACCCGGGTTCGAATCCCGGCTCGAGCGCTCTATACAATTGGTTCAGCGCTCGAGCCTCACCTTCTCCTGCCGTCGAAGGTCCCGGCTCGAGCCAGTGCATTACTAGAGTTTACTGATTGAAACACAGACATTATGGTGGACTTCATATGCCACGTTCATGGTCAACAGGAACAACTCTGAATATTCTTTTTGTGTGCGCTTCCATAGATTCGTGTTCTTTTGCATCGACAGCCTTTCCAATCTTAGAGTCTATTATCTTATCTCTGTGTAGTGTCACTATATGAGATCCACATATCCATCCTTCAGTATTGGGATCTGAAAGTATTCTCTCACCGTTGCATCTGCGACTATAATATGATAGCAGGAAAAGGTCATCATAGGAGATTAGTTCATCGATATACCATTTTATCTTTCTGACATCGAATGGACAGTATGCAAGCCTCATACCAAATGGTTTCAGTGCTTCTGACCATGAAACAGGGTCCTGAGTGTTTATTACTTTCTGGAAATACTCTGGTTTTTCACCCGTTAGTATGGCAAGCGTTGTTGAAACGCAGTGTGAACCCTCTTGTATCTGAGGAAATATCTTTTTGTTTCTGAAGAAGTTCTCTTCTTCATTTGTCCACAAACGTGAATTTCTATCGTATGACATGTCTATCCCATCCAATGGTTTCTAGAGTCATTCCTTATCTTAATCACTTTTCCCTCCGATGACCTAGCTTTGAGCTCGTTAACACGCATCCATGCCATGTGCCCAGCAATAGTGTCGGCATAGAAAAAACCTTCGGGTGTAAGTTTTATATATTTATTATTTGATTCTATTAATCCTTTTGATAGTAGTGAATGTATCTCTTGATGATAGTCTTCAAATATCTCTGTCCCGAATAGAGAATGATATTCTTTAACAGATATCTTTGTTCCCTTTATCTTCCGTGTAATCCAAAACAACTTCAGGTCATCTAGAGAATAACGGAATTTTCTGTTCCATGCGGGCCCATAATTTCTCTGCCTCCCTAGATATTGTTCTAAACCATCTGGATTCATCAGTTTTATCGCTTTGGAAAATGATCTATCAGAAATCAATGTGATAGCATAGCTTCCCAAACCCAGCCAGTCCACTTTATCCGGGTTGCGAAGATCCTCCTCATACCGGTAATATCCCGAATCGCTATTCTTTAACCGAAAATCAGTCACTGTTATTGGTTCATATCCACCATCACTTAGAGATGCATAAAGAGTTAACCAGTTATTCAGTGCCTCCTCTTGAGTGGGTAACGAGTTCAACACATCCATGTCCTTTGACCATTCCGTTCCCATGCCTTTTTCAACAACCAGATTGTACCAGCATATGTGTTCTATCTCCAACTTCATCGCTAGATTGAGATCTTTTTTTATGCTTCCAAAAGTTTTTCGTCTGGGAAGGTTGAATAGAAAATCCGCAGAAACCCTAAAATCCAGTTTTCTCGCAATAGATACTGCTTTCTCAACTGAAGAAGGTGCGTTCATAAACTGTCTTCCTGCCATATATAGAATTTCTCTATCAAAGGTCTGTACCCCCATAGATATCCGCAAATCTGAATCTGGAAAAACATCCCTGAGAATCTCAAGAAGTTTTCTATTTGTGGTAAAAAAGAGTGGGGCACCCTCTAGAGTTATTTCTGTATGTTTTTCTACATTTAAATTATCTCTGATGGACTCGACCAAGGTTCTGAACATCTGTGGGTGCGTTATATTCGCCGTACCTCCTCCAAAATAGATTGAGCTTATTTTTCTTTCAAGTATATTCGAATAATATTCTATTAAAAATTCTATCTCATGGATGATCCCGTTTATGCTCTGTTCCATCAGAGAGATGCCGCCATCTTCATGGGGAAATGGACAGTAACCACATCCTCTTCTCATAGGAACACATATTGGGTGTGGTATGACTCCTAGTGCTAGAGGTTTCTTGCTATCAAAATCTATTTCATTCAATGCCCTCGCCAAACTGGATTTTAATTTTTCACTCGCTTCAGGCATTGGGAAACCATGTAATAAACGGTGTCTCTGAATGCGACTCATTCTTTCGGATACATTTCTTTCGTAAGGTCCATTTCCAATAAGAAGCTCTATGATTCTTCTTAAAAACCTAGAATTGTCCTTTTCATTGAACATTTCGTCTGAGAATGTCCATCTTGCGCCCCAATACAGAACTGAGCCCTTTCCTATTCTTTTGTAAACTAGTATTGGATGTCTTCTTTCTTCTAGATGGCTGACATTATTTGAAAAATATTGGAAATGAGGGTAGATGAGCATATCGGGGGTGGTTTCTACCTCAAATGTGCACCCGCCGTCGTATATTACTTCTCCTTTGAATTTCAAAAAATTTGGTTCGTTTATCCATATTGTCGGACGCTTTCTTTCAGGAGAACGAAACCTATCATCAATAACTATGTCATTTCGGGTTCTTATAAATGGGAATATGCCTGATATGTTTGTTCCAAGTTTATAATCGCCATATTTCTTTGTAAGAACAAACAAGCTACCACCAGCTTCTACATATTTTCTTAAATTGGATAATTCTATTTCATCTAAGAAGTCTTCTGGAGCACCCATGATTATCATGGAATTTTCACTTAAAAAACCATAATTGTGTAAAGAAACATCCTTATTAACATAAAAATTATCGAAAAAAGTTATGAATTTAAGGAAATTCTTATTGACACCAGGTCTTATGCTCTCCGAATGCTGTGTTGTAAAACCTATTTTGTATCTTTGTTTCATTCAATCCCTCTATTTTCCTCAAAATCTCTCCACGAAGTCCCTGACTATCGCCTTCGTCCTTTCCTGATTCTTTCTTGCATTTGTGAGTATCTGCTGGAAGTCGGGAATCTCTCCACCTATTCCGTGGGCGTAGTTGTCCACAGAGCATATCGCCGCAAAATCAATCTCCATCTCCGCAGAGAGCGTCGCTTCGCTTCCGACCGTCATTCCCACTATGTCGGCGAATTGCGATAACATCCGTATCTCGGCTTTCGTCTCGAGCCTCGGGCCGAGGGTCTGTGCATAAGTGCCTCCGTAATGCACCGGAATATCGAGGGCATCGGCGCTCTCCCTCAATCCGCTTCGTATGACATCGCTCATGGACGGCGTTATATGCCTGACCTCCTCATCGAAGAAGGTGTCCACCCTGAACGGGCTTATATAGTCGTCGGGAATCACCACGGTAGGCGGCTCTATCTCCTCTTTCAGGCTTCCCACGGAGCCTATGGATATGATGGCCTCGACATTGAGGTTGTGTAGGGCATATATGTTGGCCCTGTGGTTTATCATGTGCGGAGGTATCGTGTGTTCCGGCCCGTGCCTTCTTATGAACGCCGCATGCCGTCCTCCGATGTTCACCAGTTGAACCTTTGAAGATGGACTTCCGTATGGCGTTGAAATCTCCTTCTCCTCCATCACCTCGGCTCCGAGGTCGTACGCTCCCGAACCGCTCAGTATGCCTATCCTTGCCTTCATTCTCCCACCACCTTCACGATTATCTCCCTTCTTCTGGGCTTGTTGTCCAGTTCTATGAAGACTATCTGCTGCCATGTGCCAAGGACAGGCCTTCCGTGCTCCACGGGAACGCATAGGTCCGGCTTGAGAAATGATGCTCTGACATGGGAATGCCCGTTCCCATCATGCCATCTCTCGTGGTGCTGATAGACGATGCCTTTTGGAAACAGCCTTTCAAGGGCGGCAGGTATGTCCTCCAGAAGGCCGGGCTCATACTCCACAGTTGTTATGGCTCCTGTGGAGCCTGCCACGAACACCAAAGCCATTCCGTCATCTATTCCACTGTCCTCCACTATCTTCCTGACCCCCTCGCTTATATCGTGTATCTCCACATCGCCCTTCGTTTTCAGCACTATCCTGCCTGTTCCGACGGCCATGCGACCGCATGCGCTCCCCATTTTAAAAGCTTTGAGGACTGCCAAGATATAAATATTGCAGGGCTATGAAGGGACATGAAAGCGGTCATCATGGCCGGAGGCCTCGGTACGAGGCTAAGGCCCCTCACGAACAGCGTTCCCAAGCATGTGCTTCCCGTGGCGGGAAGACCGATGATAGAGTATGTGATAAGCTCCATGGTAAAGGGAGGCTTCGATGACATCATACTGACGACAGGGTATATCTACGATAAGATAGTGAATGTGGTGGGCGATGCCACCCAGTACGGAGCCCGTGCGTTCTATTCCATAGAATCCAAGAGGCTGGGTACCGCAGGCTCCGTGAAAAGGGCCGAATCTCTGCTGGATTCCACCTTCGTGGTGGGAAGCGGGGATGTACTGGCGGATGTCGATATAAAGGAACTCTATGATTTCCACAAAAAGAAGGGAGCCATGGCGACCATGGCCCTTACCAGTGTCGATAATCCGACGGAATACGGGATAGTCGGACTTGACGACGATTCCAGAATCGTGCGCTTCAAGGAGAAACCGAAGGAAGAGGAGGTCTTCTCCAACCTGATAAACGCGGGGATCTACATCCTTGAACCCGAGGTTCTCAGGCATGTTCCTCCCGAGATCATGTTCGACTTCTCCAAGAACCTGTTCCCGATATTGCTGGAAGAAGGGGTTCTCTATGGGAAGCCTATCACCGGGCTATGGCGGGATGTCGGAAGGCCTCTGGATCTGATAGGCGCCAATAAAGACATGGTGGAACGGCTCGGAGGCCGTATAATAGATGGAAAGATGGACGGAAGGGCGGAAGGGACCGTGTTCATTGCAGAAGGGGCGGAGGTTGAGAACGGAGCCGCCCTCAGGAATGCATTCATATATCCGGGAGCGGTCATCGGAAAGGGTGCCGTCGTTGAGAACTCCGTGGTTCTGGATGGCTCCATAGTGGGGGACGCTTCCCGTATAAGGAACAGCATAATACCGTGGAAGAGCATAGTCTATCCCGGAAGTGTTGTTGAGGACACGGTACTTGAAGGAAGGGGGATTGGAGAATGAAGCTATTTGGAACCAACGGGGTGCGCGGCATAGCCAATGATGATATGGGCCCGGAACTTGCTATGAGACTTGGGAAGGCCATAGGCTCGTGGCTTGAGAAAGGTTCAAAAGTGGCACTGGCAAAGGACCCTAGGACATCGGGGGATATGCTCTCCGGAGCGGTCATAGCCGGAGTGCTCTCCACAGGTGTGGATGTGGTGGATGTCGGTATGGTACCAACTCCCGCCATGCAGTACTATGTGAAACACAGGGGAATGGACGCAGGGATAATGATAACGGCATCTCACAATCCTCCGCAGTTCAACGGGATAAAGGTGGTTGCCGGCGACGGTACCGAGCTTCCAAGAAGTGAAGAGGAAAAGATAGAACGTAGATATTTCGATGAGGGCTTCCGCAGGGTGGAATGGAACGAGGTCGGAAGACTGAGCAGTGGGGAGAGCGCGGAGCTCTACGTGGGGGGAATAATCTCCGCAGTGGATGCCGACGCCATAAGGAAAAGGGATTTCACGGTCGTACTTGACTGCGCAAACGGGGCTTCCACATCCACATCGCCTTTTCTTTTGAAAAAACTCGGATGCAGGGTGATAAGTCTGAACGCTCAGCCCGACGGGTTGTTTCCAGGACATGAATCCGAGCCATCTCCTGAGAACCTGAGAACTCTGGTTGAGGCCGTAAAAGCTACTGGGGCCGATATCGGAATAGCGCATGACGGAGATGCGGACAGGGTGGTATTCGTCGATGAGAAGGGGAATTATCTGTACGGCGACCGCTCCCTTGCCATCATGGCAAAGTACATGGTGGAAAGCGGCGAAGCGAAGACCGTTGTAACTCCCGTAAGTTCATCTACAGCTGTTGAGGACGTGGTCAAAGAGGCCGGGGGTGACGTCGTCTATACAAGGGTCGGAGCGCCCATAGTGGCCAGAAAGATGATAGAACTGGGTGCGATGTTCGGTGGAGAGGAGAACGGTGGCCTCATATTCGGAAGACACCAGTTCTGCAGGGACGGAGCCATGGGTGCTGCTATGATGCTCCATGTTATGGCGAAGAGTGGGAGATCACTCTACGAACTGGAAAGCGAGATACCCAGATATGCACTCTATAAGACCAAGGTCGCATGCCCGAATGAGCTCAAGGAAAAGGTTCTGGAGCGCCTTTCGGAGATGTATGAAAAAAAAGGAAAAGTGGACAGGACGGATGGACTGAAGATCTATACCAAAGATGGCTGGGTTCTGATAAGACCTTCCGGAACGGAACCGATATACCGCATATTTGCAGAAGCGAAGGACATGGAAATTGCGGAATCGCTGGCGGAAAAAGGCCGTGAAAATATAGAGAAAATAGTTAATGGGTTTTAAAAGGATTTATTCCTCTTCTTCATCGCCCTCGAGAAGGTCTTCGTCTTCTTCATACTCCTCGTCAGGCTCCATGTCTTCGATGTCATTATCCTCGTCTTCCTCATATTCCTCGTCCTCACCCTCATCGTCTTCCTCCGATACTTCTTTGGTTCCCAAAAGAGCGTCTCTTACGGCAAGGAATAAGAGAACGAATCCGATTATTGTCAGCATTGAGCCGCTAGCTATTCCTGCGGTACCCGCACCGGCACTGGGATCATCTGTGGCAAAGCCGAATATGACGCCCAGAGGTCCTGTGAACAGCAGTAGGCCGAGCCCTACCCAGAAGAAAAGCTTGTTCTGTACAAGCGGAGGTTCCATATCCACAACTTTTCCGCCTTCTTCCTCAATCTCCTTTCTGTATTTCTCTTCATCTCTCTGCTGCTTCATATAAACGAAAATGAGGAAAAATGCGATTAATGTGACCACTATCCCGACGATTCCCACCATCTGGTCATAAGGTCCATATACATGGGCGCTGTTCACTGTAATGTTCCTACCAGTATATTCTTTGCGAATTGTCAATATGCCAATCGTATTGTGGACAAATGAACCGAGAGCGACGATCTGACTTCCGATTATAAGAGATATGAGGCCGACCCAGAAGAGTTTTCTATTGGCTTTCTGAGGGAGATTCTCTTCGAGGTCTTCTTCCTCATCTTCTTCCTCATCTTCTTCCTCTTCGAGGTCTTCTTCCTCATCTTCTTCCTCTTCGAGGTCTTCTTCCTCAAGAGCGACTGCTGTGGTGTCCTCTTCCTCATCGAAAACAGCCCCGCATTCAGGGCAAACTTTGGCATCACCGGGAATGATTGCACCGCAAACTGGACACTCAGCTATTTCTTCAAACTCTTCATCCGTGATTGTATCACCTCAGTGGCCCATGAGGGTTCTAGTTTATATTCTTTTCTATTGGT
>CAYYXK010000008.1:0-43765 GCA_964475625.1 uncultured Thermoplasmata archaeon
CCATCGCGACATCCGAACCGAGCCTCATCTGAGTCATGGCGCTCTCCCTCGGCGTGTAAACCTTCACTTCTCCATTTTCCGCATGGTACTTCATCCCCTCGTCAGTGACCTTTATGAAGAAACCCTGCCTGATTACCTGAAAGCCTCCGCTGTCCGTGAAAAGCACCCCATCCCAGTCCATGAAACCGTGGAGTCCGCCGTGCCGTTCTATGAGTTCCAGACCGGGCCGCATGTACAGATGGAAAGCGTTTGAGATGAGCGCGTTCGTCCCGGTTCCTCTCACATCCTCAGGAGTCATGGTCTTGACAGCACCCTTGGTGGCAACACCCATGAAGAGCGGCGTTTTCACCTCTCCATGCGCTGTTTTAAGTATGCCGGCACGGGCATCTCCATCCTTTGCGACGAGTTCAAATTCGACCATATTTTATCACCCTTAAATTCATTACAGATGAAACACTTTTTCTTCTTGATTTAATTTTCATCTCCTGTAGAAGTGCTGCAGTTAAATTCATCACTAAAAAATAAATTTTAAAAGATTTAATGAGGAAACTAGTCTTTTTTCACTTTCATCCCAAGGATTTTTTTTGTACCTTTTACAATGTCCTTTGCCCCACTGCGTTGAAGATGCGTGCCTGTTCCGTAATCTCCCGCTTCTTTTTTTGCAGTTCCCGCTGCATATTTTGCAGTTCCTGCTGCAACCTGAATAGTTCCTCTTACGATTCCACCTTTTTCGTATTTTTCTTTTTTTCTCAACAGACCCATCAGATTCACCTTATACCTATATCTTTTTCTTCTATATAAGTATTTCTACAGCGGAGGACAAAAAAGAGAAGTTAATTATAAAATAAAATATCACATGGCCAAACAAACACTAAAGCAACGAGTAAACTTCTCCGAATACCATCATCGCATCCCCAAACGAGAAGAACCCGTACTTCTCCTTCACTGCCACATCATAGGCCTTCATAATCCTCTCATATCCTGCGAAAGCGCTCACCAGCATAAGAAGTGTGGATTTCGGAAGATGGAAATTGGTGATGAGCGCATCCATGCCGCTTTTGAACTCATAACCCGGACGGATGAACAGATTCGTTTCCCCCGAACCCGGAAGCACCGCGCCGTCCATGGAAGAACTCTCAAGTGTGCGCACAGATGTGGTCCCAACCGCAAAAAGCCTTCCGTCTCTGGAATTTATCCGCTCCGCAGCCTCCGTGCTTATCTCATACCACTCCTTTTCCATCACATGTTCATCTATTCTCTCAACTTTCACGGGCTTGAATGTGCCCCAGCCCACATGGAGAGTTATATGCACGATATCAACACCCTTCTTTCTTATCTCATCCATCAGCCCCGGTGTGAAATGAAGTCCCGCAGTGGGGGCGGCAACGGCCCCCTCTTTGTCTGCGAACACGGTCTGATAGCGCTCCATGTCCCCCTCATATTTCTTTATATAGGGTGGAAGAGGGTATATGCCCTGCTCTTCCATTATGGCCCGCGGGTCCTCGGAGAATCGCACCAGCACCTTCCCCTCATCTCTCTCTAGAACCCTCGCCCGATGTCCTGAGAATTCAAGGGCACTGCCCCCCTTCACCTTTCCCTTTATTAGGGCCTCCCAGACGTTCCCCTCCACCTGCCTCAGAATGAGAGCTTCTATGTGGCCGCCCGTGGATTTCTTCCCGAAGATACGGGCTTTCAGAACCTTCGTGTCGTTTATGACCATAACGTCTCCCGGCTCCAGATACTCCACGATATCCCTGAACACACGGTGCTCTATCCCATCTCGAAGAACCATGAGCCTTGAGGAATCCCTTGGCTCCGCAGGCTGCTGAGCTATGAGTTCCTTAGGTAGTTCGTAATCGAAGTCTGAGAGAAGCACGGCTTTCATTTCCATTTATTATTTAAGGCTGTCTCAACCCCTCTTTTTACGGCCCTTTCTAGCCTTCTCGTGTTTCGAGGGCATTCTGCCCTTCTTTTCCCATCCTTTTTTGACCCGATAGTATGTGAGCGGGTGGTTCATCCACGGCTTTGCGCAGAGATCGTCCGGTTTGTAGCACAGCCCCTCGGTTATCAGAGTATTGCATTTCTGGGGGGTGTATTCCGTACCGGATATCTCGCCCGCTATGTGTTTCACCTGATATCTCGTAAGGTCCTCCTTGAAATCGGGGGAAGCGGAGAAAACACCGACGATGTCGTCGATACCCATTCCGATGAGATGCAGGAAGGCTGTGAGCGCAAATCTGCCGCTGTGCGGAAGGTTCACGCCCTCTTTCGCCATTCCCAACAGTTTCTTCATACAGGGTGGGAATTTGTCCGTATCCACCACACCAAGGTCTCCGGAATAGTTCTCGTATCTGTCGTTTATCACGAACTGCATGGTTCTTATCGGCACGAACATCTCGCCGCAAACGGCCCGAGATATCTCAAGAGGGAGTTCTTTGTCCAGCTTGTTATACAGCGCCTGCTGTAAGGAGCGGAATATGACCGACATATACTGCAGCTCGTCCTCTCCTTCTTTTCTTCGGAAATACACCATACCCTTCCTGACATCCTGAAACAGGAGGCTCTTGCGCCGGTCCTTCATCTGAGCAGTGTTCTTCACATAGCTGACGATATCCACGGCCGCCCATTCCTCATGTATCTCGATGTTCAACCCAAGTTCCTTTCCGACATCCTGAAGAAAGGCCATGTCACCGGTTTCTTCGAAATCCCTTCTCAGGAGTTCTCTGAAGAGCTCCGCCTCTTTCAGAGCATACCTTTTCATGAAGCGCCGGTCGCCTATGCAGGAGACCATTATGCGGGCCAGAGGGTATGAGAGAATTCTGGAAAGAGCCTCTTCCTCGGAGGAGGGGACATAGACATCCTCGCCGGAAGAATAGACCTTAACAGCATTCTCCGACGCCTTCTTGACATCCGAAGGTGCGACATCCTCACCCCGATAGGCCTTCTCGACAAGCCCCCACAGCGGCTCGCTCACACGCGGAACGAAGGATATTCTCCCCGCGAAGGCACCGAAAACACGGTTCCACGCATCCTGCAGGGCGTAGTTCTCATCGGGCGGGAGAGAGAGCAGATCTGCAATGGAAAACCCTTTCTCCTTCACATATGTGCGTGCCTCTGCCAGAAAAGGGTATGCGGCAAGTCTCCTTGCGTCCATATCACGCCTTCTCTATTTTCACTACATCTATCTCGAATATCAGGGTCTCTCCGGCAAGAGGATGACTTCCTGACCTTCCGTATGCTTCCTCGGGAGGAATACGGACCTCTTTTTTCTCACCGAGTTCCATTCCGAGCACCCCTTTTTCGAAGCCCGCGATCATCCGCCCTTCTCCGACAACGAATCCCAGAGGTTCATATTCTCTAGAAGGGTCATAGAACATGGAGCCCTTAGCGATCTCCTCCACGGAGGAATCGAATATCCTGCCGTCCTCAAGTCTGCCCGTATAGTTCACTTCCACGTGGTCGCCCTTCTCTACCTTCACGGAATCACCTGAAATGAAGAGAACCCTCCCGTATAAAAGGATTGGTGCCTTAACACATCGGGACCTGTAGTGGGTGGAAAAGAAAGATGCCGATTTGAACAAAATCGGTGTTGCCCATTGTTCAAAGTTGTCTGTGTGGTCCGCCCGGAGCGATGAAGCTTGCTTCGAGGTGAGAGAAGAATCAAAGACAAAACAGATGCCCGCCCGGACCAAGACTTTTTCTTCGAAAAAGTCAGGCTCGCAGAATGTTGCACATTCTGCTCGTTTGGGCAAATCCGGTCGGCCCCATTGTTCAAAGTGGGTGAATGGGCCCGCCCGGATTTGAACCGGAGTCTATGGCTCCCAAAGCCACAAGTATGCCAAGCTAACCCACGGGCCCGAATCGAATTAAAGGTATTTGAGAGCCACTGGGGGGAATACCGACGCTGGGCTTCAGAAGAAGCCCGCGCCTTGTCTGACGACAAGGACCTACCCTTTAGCCCTTTCGGGTCAAAGCGCAGCCCGGAAACACCAACGGCGCTCCGCTTAAGGGTGTTGAGAGCCACTGGGGGGAATCGAACCCCCGACCTACGCCTTACCAAGGCGTCGCTATACCGCTAAGCCACAGTGGCAGCTTGTTTTGTGTGGCGAAGTGGTAGAGAACTTCCGTACGGAAGTGCGGATACCGCTAAGCCACAGTGGCAGCTTGTTTTGTGTGGCAATCGGATTCGTTACCTGTTCTGAACTTCTTTTTACGCTATTACACAGGGGCGCCGCGAGCAAGATTACAGATTAATTTTGCGAACAGAACTTCCTCCAGGAAGTTCGTGGGTGTGAAGTCACGCCTTCGCACAATATGCGGCCGCACGAACAAAGTGAGCAAGTGCAGGCGCCGGGATTCGAACCCGGGTAGAGGGCTTGGAAGGCCCTAATCATAACCAGCTAGATCACGCCTGCAGTGGAGTATAAGACACTATGGTGTATTGGGCGATAGGATGCTCATATTAAAATCTAACTCTATCTCGGGAGAAGACCCCAGAAAGTATAAGTAGGCAGAAGGGATGCAACATCGTGCGAAAGGCGACATATATCCTAATCGCTGCGGTATTACTATTGAGCTTATTCCCCTCACCGATGCGGGCCCTCCCTCCGATCAACGATGTTGCGGAGGTTGTAAAAGGAGGCTCACCAATAGAAGGCACAGGCTCAATGGCCTCTGTCCGGATAGAGGGGGTGCAGACGGGAGTAATATTCGGGAACGACAACGAATCCGCAGGTGTGTATCTATATATGAATGGCCCTCGCTCGACAGCGATATGCGAATCCCGAGATTCAGGCAGGATAACGAGACAGACACTAAAATCTTCCAATGAAACCCTGTTTTTCGGCATATATCGCATAATTGAGTTCAGAGATTTCAACAACAATTCAAGATTGGAAGCCGTATCTACGGGATATGATTATTATCTCACCGGCTACGATGTTCCCGTATCCGGCCTTTCTATGAACTTCACATGGGTCGAAAGCCATGCGATGAAGACCTTGGACGATAGGAATCTGTCCTTCACCGTCCGTCTGAAAGTAAAAAACCCCAAACAGGACCTCGTATGGAATGATTATTCCGGGAGGATGGAAGCATACGGCGGCACAAGGATAGCCGCGGAATCCATAACACTGACCTTTACGATAAACATGACCTATTCTCCCACCAGGGAGAAAATACCGGTCTATGAATGCGGAGGGAACAGTAGCCTGAGACAGAAGGTCTGGGCGGGACGTTCGGTGCAAATCTCTGCGGACATGACCTATTCAATTGAAAGATGGAAGTACAGATACCCGGACTCCAAGATACTGGTGCAGTTCGTCACAGGACTTTACGGAGATGGAAGAATTCCCGAGGGAGTCAGAGGGATGCAACATGTTAACATGACCACGTCTTCCCCCAGATATATCGATGTATATGAGAACACCGTCATAGACCGGGCGAGGGACATATATGGCAGACAGGAGAGGATATGGATGGGGGACCGCAGAGTGGGAGATATACGGGGTGACATCCATGCGATAAGCGACGGAGATAACGAGTCATATGTTCTGAGGCTGATGGGAAAAAGGAACGGAAACGGAGCCCTCCCTCATCCGAACGGAGAAGGGTTCTCTCTGATAACTTCAACCGCGTACAAACAGGCGAACCTGACCATCTCTTCATGGCATGTCGGGACAGGATACTTCCTTCCGGACGGCATAGAAAGAGATGATGCCACGCCCTCATGGCTGGTAAGCGCTCTTCTAATGGAAGCGGGTGCGTTATCCGTTGCAGGGGTCTGGCTCTCTTATAGAAGATACCGGCATTAGGTGCCGAGAGCGATTCTAAGCAGGTCTCTAAGCCCGGGGCCGAGTCCGAGGAAGACGATGACGAACTTTATCAGCCCAGATAGGTTTTCGTTCCTGATTTCCTTTTTGAAGGCCACCTCAAGCGGATACACGAGAAGAACGGAGAGGAGAACCTTGGCTATGAAAAAGGAAAAGCCTCCGAAGGAAGCGGTGAGCGCTCCGGCCAGCACATGCTTCTCTCCGTATCCGTAGTAATCGATCCCCATCCATGTTGCGGCACCGTCAAGGCTGTGTGAGAATATGATTGCGAGATTCAGGTGCTTTGAGAAGTAGGAGGGAATGCGTCCGTGTTTTGAAAGAAACCCGATGGAAAACGTAATGAGTGCCGCTAGGCCGAGCACGGCAGGGACCACGGAGATGTTGGGCATACCCTCGAATGAGGCGAAAGCATAATAGATAAAGACTGAGAGGACATAGCTCGAATAGAGAAACACCGAACTCAGCATCTCATACCCGTCTTTTTTTATCATAAAGATATGGAAAACGATGAAGAGAATCGTGAGGATTATGAAGAAGACGATATCGTAGCCCGACATTCTGTCTCCCATGAAGTACCATAGGAATTTCATGGTGAACGGGTATACTACGGTTCCGAGCACAAGGGACTCCTCCCGCTCCCTCCTTTCAAGGAACCCCGCAAAAAGCACGAAGAATAGCCCCAGAAAGCCGATCCAGAGATAGATTAAAGGAGATATGAAGAAGTACGCCGCAGGCATCGGGTATGCGGAGGCATCCTCCAGTACGCGAGAGAGGGCGCCTACCAGAATAAGCGGTACAAGGGAAAGCAGCAGGCCACTGTCGAACCATATTTTCCGCTTTTTCAGGGGCTTCCATCCGTAGTATATGGCAGCCACCAGAATAAGCCCGTAAGTGAGTGTGTTCACCGGGTTATATCCCTCTTTTATTCCGTCCACGGGAGCACCCCGTGCATCGGCGACCACCGGACCCCAGAAATAGGTCCAGACAAAATCCGAGAATGATTGGGGAAGAATGATGGCCCAGAGGAACATGAACAGCAGAGCGGCGTATATGGGGTAAAATCGCCTCTTTTTTGCTTTTCTCAGGAAGCGCCCGAACTTTCTCTTCGTTCGCCGTAGAGAGCGCTCCATGGTCTTCCTGCCGAACATCATCGTAACGGTAACGCCGCAGCGGTTATTATCCTTTCTACGGAAGATTGCGTCTCTCCCCGGTCGCAAACCGAATTCTTTATAAGTACAGATGAGATGTTCATCTGCCGGTGATATATCATGAGCATTTTGGACTCCATACTTGACAAGGAGAAAAGAACCCTGGGTAAGTGCCTCAAATCTCTCGAGAAAGCCGAGGAATACTATGAAAAAGGAGAGGATTCAAAGGTACAGGAAGAACTCAACCAGATAACGGAGATGATGAACGAACTCGGAGATATACGGGACAAGGATGAATTTGCGGAGTTCTATCTCAAGATGGGGGATTTCCTGAAAGGCACCGGTACAAAGAAGGGAGCGATCAAATCATATATTTCCGGCTCCAAACTCGACCCGAAGAACGCAGATATATGGCACAGGATAGGCGAAACATACAGGGAGATGGGAAAGCACTCGGAGTCCGTTAAAGCCTATGTGAAGATAGTCAAACTCAGACCTAACGACGGAGCCGCATGGATGGAACTGGGAGACGCTTTTCTGAGGGCGGGCGATGAGAAAAAAGCCCTCGATGCATACTACAAAGGGAACGACAAGGACCCTCTGAACATCGAGATATACGATCGAATACTGAAGATAAACGATTCCCCGGTGTGGTGGACCAAGAAAGGGATGGCCCTCAACAAGCTGGACCGTCCGAGAGAGGCGGTCAAAGCCTTTGACGAGGCCCTGATGAGGAAATCGAACCACAAGGAGGCCCTCATTCAGAAAGGCATAACGCTTCAGCTTATGGGAGACTTCACCGGGGCGCTCCACGCATTCAACAAGGCCTTGAACTCGGACCCTACGAACGGGCTTCTATGGAAGCACAAGGGGATAGTCCTTTATGAAATGAAGAGATATAGCGAGGCCCTCGAAGCTCTCGAGAAGGCATCGAGTTTCATGAAGAACGATGCGGGAGTGTATTTCTATATCGGTGAGATATATCATGGAATGAAGGAATACCGTCTGGCGGTGGACGCCTACGATCAGGCCATCGCCCTGAAACCGAGGAGCACAAAGGCTCTGGCAAGGAAGAAGGACGCCTTGAAAAAACTCGGGGATTATGCTGGAATAATAAGGACCTGCGACATGTTGCTCAAAATAGACTTCTCGGACAGCACCACGTGGTATGATAAGGGATATGCGCTTGAAAAGATGAAGAAGTACTCGGAGGCGGTCCAGACATATGAAAAGGCGGCGAAGCTCAATAAGAAGAGCACGAAGCCCCTGAAAAGGGAAAAGGAATGTCTGAAAAAGATGAAGAAATACCGTGAGATAATATCCGTCTCGGAGAAGATACTCAAGATAGACCCGAAGGATACGGACACATGGTACGACAGGGGCGTGGCCCTCGAAAAGATGGACAAGTATGTGGCGGCGGAGAAATCCTATGCGAAGGCACTGGAATTGGAACCGGACCACAGCAAGGCTCTTGTGCGCAGAAAGGAGTGTCTCAAAAAACTGAAGAGGTATGAGGAAATAGTTTCCACCTGTGATGCGATAATAAATATCGATCCGAGGGACAAAGAGGCATGGTACGACAGGGCTTATGCGCTGGAAAAGCTCGATATGAAGGAAGAGGCCGTGAAGTCATACGGAAAGGCCATAAGCATACCGCCTCACGACGAGAACGTCGATGCGCTGTACCGCCGAGGAAAATTACGAGAGAGTCTGGAACGATACGAAGATGCGCTGGAGGACTATATAGCGGCACTGAAGTTGAAGGACCACTCAAAGCTCTGGAAGCACAGAGGAAGGGTGGAACAGAAGATGGGAAAACTGGAGGACGCACTGCGCTCCTATGATGAGGCCCTTCGCAGAGACCCGAAGGATGGTGCCATATGGTACAGTAAGGGGTCGGTACTGGAAGCGATGGAGAGATACGAGGAGGCGCTGGTCGCATATGAGCGTGCCATAAAGTTCATGCCCAAGGACCCAGATGCATGGTACAGCAGAGGATGTGTTCTGGCGGTACTCGAGAGACACAAAGATGCTGTGGTCTCATTCGAGAAAGCCATTTTCTACAACAGAAAGAACAGGTTCGCATATGTCAGGATGGGAGAGAGCCTTGAAAAGCTGGGGAAGCCGGGAGAGGCCATGAAGGCATATAGAAACGCGCTTAAGATGGACCCGAAGGACGTGGAGGTGCTCCGCAGGAAGAAGGAGGTGGCAAAGGTTCTCGGCGATGCGGCGGACGTCAAGAGAACCTGCGACAGGATACTGGACATCGATGTCAATGACCGGGATGCGTGGCTGGACAAGGCCCGTGCCTGTGTGCAGTTGAAGGATTATGAGGATGCGTATCTGGCATACAGAAAGGCCCTTAAGATGGATCCGAAGGACATCATCGCATGGATAGAGGCAAAGGAACTCGTAAAGAGGATGGGAGACAAGGACAAGCTGGTCGAATACTGCAAGGCCATACTCCGTCTCGATAAGCAGAACATCGAGGCGTGGAGGGACCTTGCCATTGCGGAGATAGAAAAGGGAGAAAAGGAAAAAGGAGTCAAATATCTCAGGAACGTCCTTGAATTGGACCCGGAAGACGAGGAAATGTGGGCCCTTCTGGGGGATACGCTTGCGGAGATGGAAAGATACGGAGAGGCAGCGGAGGCATACCGGAGCGCTCTTGAGCTGAAAGAGAGCGCGGAAACCCACAATAAGAAGGGGAAATGCCTTATGGCCGTCGAGGACTACGAAGGAGCGCTCCATGAGTTCCGGGCCGCAGTGGAGATCCAGCGGGATAAGAAGGAGTATTGGGTAAACATGGCAACCTGCATGCAGAAGCTCGGGATGCACGACGAGGCGATAAAGGCCGTGGATTCCGCACTCAGACTGGACCCTGAGGCCCACGAACTTCTCTTTGTCAAGGCCAAGCTTCTTCACAGGGCGGAGATGTACGAAGGAGCGATTTCCTCACTTATAAAGGCGATAAAGAAAGACCGTACGGTCCCCGAATACTGGAAACTCATGGGAGAGATATATTCGGAGATGGGGCGATGGGAGGAAGCGGTGAAGGCATACGCAAAGGCCACAAGGCTGGACCCCAAGAACGCTAGCGTATGGAAGGCATACGGGATAGCACTCCTGAAAATAGGCGAGCCCGACCGCGCCGCAGAGGCCCTTGACAGGGCAATAAAACTGAACAGAGACGATGTCGAATCTTGGAGGTACAGGGGAGAAGCACTGGAAAAGGCGGGACAGCGCTCCGAGGCCCTGAAATGCTACGATTATGTACTTGGCTTGCAGCCCTCGAACAAGGAAGTATGGAAGGCAAAGGGGGATCTGCTGTTCCATATGCGTAAGTTCGATAACGCCATAAGGAGTTACGAAAAGGCGGTCAGGATCGACCCGTCGTACGAGGTGGCGAAGGCCGCAATAGAGGCAGCCAAGAGGGAGAAGTACAGGAGAAAGATAGATGAATACGCTCGCAGCGTACTCAAATTCGAGTATGAAAGAGGGAGGACCCCATCCAAAGAAGAGATGTTCAAATACTGCGGAGTGCCCCTCAAGCACATATCCGATGTCGTGAGATACATCGAGGAAAGGGAGCCGTTCTCATTCTCGGCACTTTCGGACAAGGAAAGAGAGATGTACGAGCGCTACTCGAGGGAATTGATCACAAGCGCTCTCAGAAAGAACAGAAGGGAACTGGAGAGGTCGGGAATAAGGCTTTCCGACGTGGTCGCGGCATACCCCGACATAAACATCAAAGTGGCGAAACGGATAGTCCAGTATATCGCCGAAGTGGATGGTATGCAGGTGGCGGCAGGAAATGTCGAGGGAGCACTGGAACAACTGGTCAAAGAGGCTCTGGAACTTCCGCCCGACGAAAGGGACCTGTACAGCATAATGGAGCACCTGAATGTGGGAATATACCGGACAAAGCAGATAGTGGCCGCAATGAAGGTATTCGAAGGAGAAGGTTACGAAGAGATTACCGTAAAGCCGGGTGCCGGCACGAAAAAACACCGCGCGACATCCGGAAGAAGCGGCTTCATAAGAAAAGAAGAGATAGATTTGGACGATGAGCACTGTGTTTTCTGTGGCAAGCTTACGGAATATATGCACGACTGCGGGGTCTCCATGTGCCCCGAATGCGAAGCGACGCACGACCATTGCCCGTACTGCGGAAAACCCCTGCATCCGGAGAAGAAAAAGAAGGGAAAGAGCACGGGAAAGAAGAGCGGCAGGTCCGGAGCAGAAAAGACGGAACCCACGGAGGAAGAGGACCGGCTTTTGAACGCTCTCATAGAGGAAGGAATGGAGATGGCCCCGGAGGACGACGATGAGTTCAGGCTATAGTCTTTCCGCCATAGCGACCGGTGCGCTGACAGCGCTCATATCTTATTTCCTGATGGGGGTGCCGATATTCATTCCGATGTCGATAATGGGAAGAAAGGAGCTGGAGGAAAGGATAGAGAGGCTGAAAAATGAAAAGAAAGAGTATGAGAGAAAAGAGCGCAGTCATTCCAAAACGATAGCGGACCTCTCTCAGAAAGTGGAGGCCCTGGAATGGGAGATAAAACTGGCCGAACCGTTCATAAAGAAGCAGTTGTTCAATATGGAGACGCTGAGTGCAAGGGTCGACATCGGCGTGGAGGGCCATAACGACATCGGAGCACAGTCCGCAAATTATTCCATGGAGAGGGAAGGGGCAAGATGGATGGACATGGTCGTATATTCGGTCATGAATTCGGAGAGGGAGGACAGGAATACGATATTCGTTTTCGTACCCCTCACGGAAGGCCTCAGAGAGAGGAACATCCTTCTCGGAGACTTGGAAAACATGAGCGGAGACACCTTCCTGATAAAGAGAGAGGAGGGAAACATGATACACTTCGCAGAGAGGTGTTCCACAAGGATGGACGAGAAGAAGGTAAGGGGAAAGACATTCGCGTTAGTCCTCAGAGCCGCACGATTCCAGGAGCAGAGGCCGATAGCCATCTTTGAGAACAACACACATTTCATAAGCATTCTGAAGGACAAAGCCGGCAAATGCCCGGGACGGAGCGCTCTGGAGGCGGCGTATCCCAGACACATAATCGAATGGGTGAAGGGCTGTGCCGAAGCGACATTGGTGGATTCAAAGAGCTTCAACAACGACCCTCTGGCATATTTTCTTATAGAGCGCGCTCTGGAACTCACCGCACGGAACAAAAAAGTGGACGTTCTGGATGTGGTGGTGAACAACCGATTCATCCAGCAGAAGAGACACAAGGTACTGATAGAGGCCATGGCCGCATACGGCCATATGGAATGAGTCGAAGGCATGCCGGGAGCCGGATTTGAACCGGCGAACCACTGAGGAACAGATCTTGAGTCTGCCGCCTTTGACCTGACTTGGCTATCCCGGCGTTCTATTAATGGGTTTTATGTGTTTTTAGCTATATTCTGCCTTCTGCCGCCTCGGGCACATTTGCGCCTGTGAAGCGGGACTTGGAGGTGTGTGAGAGTATTCGAAACTCCGGTCTGATGCAAACCAAATGCCGTTTGTTCAGGGGAAGGGTAAAACGAGGCCTCTTTAAATCTTTTCTCAGAAGAAGCAGACCTGTAAGGACTCATAGGGTTCAAAGGAAAATAGGGAATGAAAATTTAAAGGGTTTTAGAATCTCGGAATGAAAACCAGAAATTTTACATTCTGGGTCTTGCTTCATTGACCTTGATCTCTCTGCCCAGCATCTCTTTTCCGTTCAGGGCATCTATTGCGGCCTTGGCCTCTTCCTCGTTAGACATTGTAACGAATCCGAATCCCTTGGACCTTCCGGAGTATCTATCCGATATGATTTTCACGGCCTCGATTTCTCCGAACTCTTCAAACATCTTCTTCAGATCTTCTTCTGTTGCGTCGTATGACAGATTTCCTACGTATATATCCATTTTCTCACTTCCTTTCCCATGAAAAAGCGAACTCTTTCATGTTTGGGAGTATATCTCATACTTTCCCACTCTATATAAAGTTTTGGGTAGAAGTGTAGCCGCTCAGTTCGCCCATCAGTCATCATCTTTCAGCTTCAAGAGTTATCATCATCGCGGCGCGGGGCAATGGTACGAGGGGATTTAAGCTTTTTCGGAGGAAACGACGAAACCGCGCTCTTCCTCAATTGAAAACTTCCTGTCGGACATCATTTCTATGAGTTTCATGCCTGTCCTCGCATGGAAGCTTATTTCAGGAGCGAAAATCTCACCGCCTGCTATCGCCAGATAGATGAGCAACTGGTCCGCAAGATGCATATCAACGCCATAACCGAATGCTTTTTTCAGGTCATCGGCGGCCATCTTTCCGACCTTTTCCGAGGGAAGCCCGATTTCACCGAGAGCACTCCCACCTATGACAAAACCCTCGCCTTCCGACCAGAGGACGATACCGACACCTGTTGAAAGGGAATTCGACCAGGAAACGGATATGTCGGTGCGGAAATCAATGAGTTCCTTGATGGCAGCATGCCCTATCCTGCGCGGGACATGCTCGGGAAGATTGGAGCAGTGCACATTTCCTTCTATAACATCCGGCCAGCCACCTTTCAGGCTCAGAGCTTTCAGTTTCGACGGAGTCACACGAAGAAGGACCTCGCCGCCCCCCTTCGGGTAATAGCCCCTTCTGACAATCTCCATCTCAACCTTTGCACCCATCCGGGAGAGCGCGGGCAAAAGCACGTATTTCGTGTGGTCCGCAGGCGGGGACCATTTCACATCGGTTCCGCCCCTCAAAACAACCGTGGAAGGGGAATCAGCGCTCACCAGCGCCGGAAGTATCGCCTGAATGAGAAGGGTTATGCTGCCCGCCGTCCCTGTGTCGAACTCGTAATTTCCGCCGTGGATTCCGGACGGGATGAAAACGATCTCCTTTGACCCGATGCGCGCTCCCCTGGCCTCCGCGTTGCCTATCTCGGCCAGTGCTTTTACTGATGTCAGATGCTGCGGTTTGAGGCCCGGGTTCGGCCTCTTCGCCCTTATCCTCGTTATCCTCACAGGCTCTCCGAGTATCACGGACAGGGAGAGAGCGCTCCGCAGTATCTGTCCGCCGCCTTCGCCCATTGAACCGTCTATTTCGAGCACGAAAGGGAGAAGGAGAGGGAGTAGAAATAGGTGATGGAAAGAAAGTATTTTAAGTAAGAGGGGTATGGAAGGAAAATTCTACAATGACAAAACGAGGAATAAATGTGCAAAAAGAAAAAATAACATCGGGGATTGCAAAACTGCATCATGGGTTATGTGATTTCACATACGAATGTTATAATATATTTATAAAAGGAAATATAAGAGGTGAAATGTGTGGAAAAAGAGTCCTTTAAGCCAGAAAGCCTGTCTGTAAAAAAGCTATTTGGTAATGCTGACGCATTATACAAGATTCCTCGATACCAACGCCCATATAAATGGGAAGATGAACAAGTGGAAAAATTATGGGATGATATTTACGAGGCGTATCAAAATAACGAAGTGAATTACTTTCTTGGATCTATAATAACTGCAAAGCCTATGGATGATGAAAACTCCACGTATATGGATGTTATAGACGGCCAGCAAAGACTGACTACCCTAATGATACTCTTTTGCGCTGTACGAGATACGTATCCTGAGATAAACAAGGAAAAAATAGAGTTCGATCCTTCTGCAATAGATATAGAAGTTATAAAAAATTCGATAGAAATGCTAAACCGCTCTGGTCGCTTAAAGCTGTTCACACATCCACAACATCAGAGTGATTTTGAGTCTCTGATAATAAAAGGGGATATAAGAAATATAAAAAAACCCCATAAGTATCAGATAAGAGGGGATGAACCGAAATTCAAATTTATGAATACTGCATATATCTTCCGTGAAAAAATTGATGCGTTGGGTAGAGTTGAGGTTGGAGAATTTATTAATTATATTTTCAATAAGGTTTATGTAATAAGAATAGACTGTTCCAATAGAGAATTTGCTATTAAACTATTTCAGGTTTTAAACGACAGAGGTATGGATTTAACCTCTGCAGATTTAATAAAAAGTTTTTTAATAGAAAAATTATATAAGAAATATAAGGATGACAAGGAAATCTCAAAGCAGAAAGCTGAGCAATTCATTTCTGACTGGCAAGCCATGGAACAGACAATAAACGAAAGCGACATATCTTTGAATGATTTATTTATAATTTATGAATATTATATATTAAATATTAATCCCAAGAAATCCTTATATGAGGAGTTGCAGAGAGTGTTTAAAGATAAAGATTCGAATGAGATTGTGGGCCACATGAAAAAATTCTCAGAAACCTACTATAAGGAGATTTACGAAAAAAACGATAGAGTTTTATATTCTTTCTGGTACATTCGTTGGAATATGTATTGGAAAAGCATTTTACTCACAGCTTTAATTAACGAATATCCACATTATGAAGAATTAGAAAAACAACTAAGGAGGTTTTATTATCTCTACTGGATTGCTGGAAAGACCCTTTCACAGATAAAACAAACATCTTTTAATTTAATTAAGTGGGTAAAAGATAATAGGGACATTTTGGATATTAAAAAAGAACTTGATAGAAAAATAAGAGAAGACGGAATCGAAAAACTAGCACTGACAAACCTCGTTTCAAACCACGTATCCTCAGAACCATGGATCAAACCCATACTACTCATGATGGAATACAATATGACCGACGATAGCAAACTATCTTTTATTGAGATGAACAGAGATGTTCATCTTGAACACATTTTACCGATTGAATATAAAAAATATCCAGAATGGTACCACATATCTAATGACCTAGCAAAAAAATGGATAAATAGTGCAGGAAACCTCACCCTTCTGAGTGGTAAAAAAAACATTGAGGCAAGCAACAACCCATTTAAAGTGAAAATTGATGTCTATAAAGGAAAAGGAAAATATGACGATAAAAACGAAAAAATAACAGCGTTCCTTACAACTCAAAAAATTGTTGAAGATTATGGTGATTGGAACGAAGAATCTATGAAGGAGAGATGGAAGTGGTTCTTTACACAAATTCATGAAATATTAGGAATCAATGTTGATGAAGCCTTGCAGAGTGGAGGGCCCCGAACAACACAAGGGCCCGAGTAAAAGACGTTTCAAAATTTGGGCATATGTGTAATCTGGTTATCACATACAAGATTCTATCTATATCTACCAATACCGGCCGCCATTGTGTTGAACCTCTTTCTCATGATTTATGCGCAGAACAGATGGGAGGAGAACGGAAGGTCATGGAGATAGTTCACCCAATCTCTTCCAGCATCCCCATAACATCGGTGAAAACAACACCGACTCCTTCGATATCTGACTCTCCTTTCTCTCCATCATAGGACACAACGACAGCCTTCTCAGGCGAATATCGCTTTATGAAAGAGCGCAGGCCCTTTTCCACCCTGTCCGGCGTTGCTCTGAGCTTGACTTCGACAGGTATCGGTTTCCCTTCCTTTTCAACGATGAAATCCACCTCGGCGCCTGATTTGGTTCTCCAGTACCTCACGCCATGACCTGCCTTTATCAGTTCCGAGAGGACATAGTTCTCGAAGAGCCTTCCATCCATATCTGAAGGGAATGCGCCTGCCACCGAGTTTTTCATGCCCGTATCCGTGAAATATACCTTCGGGTGCTTCACAATCTCCTTGCTCCTGTTGGTGAAGAACGGCGGAACCTGCACGATGACATAGCTTTTCGAGAGCGCATCCATGTATTTCCCGAATGTCTGGAATGAAATCTTCAGGTCGTCCGACACCTTGGAATGGGGAGCTATCGAGCCGGAATTCACCGCCAGATAGCGTATGAGCCTCTCAAGGGCGCCTATGTTCTCTATGGAGAACGTCTGCGACACATCCTTCAGTAGCATGGTCTCACGAAGGTTTCTGAGTATCTCCTTCTTCATCTCGTTTCCCTCGGAAAGCACTACAGCAGGATAGCCGCCATATGTTGCATGCTCCCAAACCATTCTTTTAAGAATATCTCCTGTGAGCGCTCTCTGCCCCTTTGCACGGAGGAACTCACTCAGGTTGAAAGGATAAAGTCGAAAAGTGGCAGCCCTGCCAACAAGATACGACAGAACATCCTTTCCGAGAAGCATTTCGGAGGAAGAGGTGAGCCACATACGGTGCCCGCTGTCTGCCAGATATTTCAGGTTCAGGCCGGCATTCTCACAGTACTGTACCTCGTCGAGAACCGTAAGCTCCCGCTCCATGTACTGTATGGCGAACTTCTTGACATCCTCCTCGAAGAGCGCTCTGGCATCGGGGTCGTCGAAGCTGACATAGTTCGCATCCCTGCCCTTCATAAGCTCCTTAAGCATGGTGGTCTTGCCTGACTGCCTCGGGCCCACAAGGGCGGAAACACCGAATTTCTCCGATATTCTCAGGAACTCATCCTCGAGGTCCCTTCTGACATACATATTTCAGAGAATCATAAAGAAGTATAAGAAACTTACTAAACTTAAACTCGAGTTTAGATTTAGTCTAACTAAACTTGAAATGGAGTTAAGGAAAAGTTAGTTTACCTGCCCGGACCTCATCCACGATATGGAACGAGACCGATGCCGGCATCGCAGCAAAGACTGATGAAAGAGAGATAATATTTTAAAGGAAAGAGCCATCAGTTGCGGAACCTGCAATCGCGACACACCGGAGGAAAGAGGATGCCAAAGGAAGAAAAGAAGGAGGAACCCCTTGAAAAGCAGCTGTGGAAGGCAGCGGACAAGCTGAGGAAGAACATAGACGCCGCGGAGTACAAGCACGTGGTACTCGGCCTCATATTCCTGAAATACATATCGCTGGCATTTGAGGACCTTTACGAGCGCCTGAAAGCTGAGGAAGACCAGGGAGCCGACCCCGAGGACAGGGACGAGTACAGGGGAGAGAATGTCTTTTTCGTCCCTCCGGAGGCCAGATGGCCATACCTTCTCTCAAAGGCGAAGGACCCGGAGATAGGAAGGATACTTGACAGTGCCATGGATTCCATAGAGAAGGAGAACCCGTCCCTCAAAGGAGTTCTTCCGAAGGTCTATGCAAGGGGAAACCTTGACCCCAACAGCCTTGGCGGTCTTATAGACCTCATAGGGAACATAGCTCTCGGAGAAGCGAAGGATCGGAGCGCCGACATACTCGGCCATGTCTTCGAGTACTTCCTGGGACAGTTCGCACTCGCCGAAGGAAGAAAGGGCGGCCAGTTCTACACCCCGCGGAGTGTCGTTGAGCTGCTGGTCGAGATGCTGGAACCCTACGAGGGCAGAGTATTCGACCCGTGCTGCGGTTCAGGCGGAATGTTCGTGCAGTCCGAGAAGTTCGTGGAGGCACATAGGGGCCGATATGTGGGAACGTCGGGGTTGAGCGGTACGGCTCTTTTCAACAAAAAGGTCGCGATATACGGGCAGGAGAGCAACAGGACCACATGGAGGCTCTGCAAGATGAACCTTGCCATAAGGGGAATAGACAGCTCGCAGGTGAAATGGAACACCGAAGGCTCATTCCTGAACGATGCGCACAGGGACCTTAAAGCTGATTTCGTGATAGCGAACCCTCCTTTCAATGACAGCGACTGGAGCGGGGACCTTCTCAGGAACGACGGAAGATGGAAGTACGGCGTGCCTCCGGTTGGAAACGCGAATTACGCATGGATACAGCACTTCGTCTATCATCTGGCACCCAACGGAAAGGCCGGCTTCGTCCTTGCGAAGGGAGCGCTCACAAGCAAAAGCGGCGGAGAGTACGAGATAAGAAAGGGACTGATAGAGGACAAAATCGTGGACTGCATCGTGAACCTTCCGCCGAAGCTCTTTCTTAACACCCAGATACCCGCCTCTCTCTGGTTCATAAAGAGAGGCAAGGAACACAGGAAGGACGAGATACTCTTCATCGATGCCAGAAACATGGGAAAGCTGATAAACCGCAGGAACAAAGTGCTCACCGAAGAGGACATAAGGAAGATAGCGGACACATACCACGCATGGGAGGACCCGAACGGAGACTATGAGGATGTAAAGGGATTCTGCAAATCCGCCACCCTGGACGAGGTGCGGGAGCTGGATTATGTGCTGACACCCGGGCGCTATGTCGGGCTGCCAGACGAGGAGGACGATTTCGATTTTGCGGAGCGCTTCACCACGCTTAAACAGGAGTTCATGGAGCAGTTGAAGGAAGAAGAGGAACTGAACAGAAGGATACTTGAGAATCTGGAGAAGGTGAAAGTGGAGGAAAAGGATGAGAGCAAATGATACGGTAAATGATACTATAAACGATACGGTAAACCCTCGAGTTAGAACCCACGCCAGCTCTAAACGCCAGATATCCGGTGTATGCACGCGAGCAGATGATACGATAAATCGAGAGCGGTCATTTAAGAACATGCACAAAATAAAAAATTATTTGAGCACGACATACGAAACATGCACAAGCCGTGTGCATATCAGAGACAACATGCACAGAAAAAATAAGATTTTGTGCACGTTATGGAACACATGCACAGACACTGCGCACAGGGCAGGAATGGATAGAATAGGGAGAATAAGGAGAGTGGGGAGAGCACCCACACGCGGAACGGAGGCCACAGGATGAACAATATTCCGTATTATGCAGATCAAGAGCGTTTAACCCCGCAATTTGCGACCATAGAAGCAGCTTTAAGCTCACAAACCGTGACCTTAGAAACAGACGGAAACCTGAAATCACAGAATGTGATATCAAAAGAAAAAGACCTCCTGAAGTCGCAATCTGCGACCTCAAGTTTGACAGATAGAAAGGAACCGGTCACATATCGTTACCGGTCGGATAATTCGGAGGGTGCGAAATGAGCGATACATCAATAATTCCCATGAACGACATAAGAGAGCGCATTTACACGATTCGGGGCGTTCAGGTGATGCTGGACTCAGACCTTGCGAGGCTTTACGGAGTGGAAACAAAGATATTGAATCAGGCCGTAAAAAGAAATCCCGGAAGGTTTCCCGAAGAGTTTTGCTTTCAACTAACCGATAGTGAGTTTGAAATCTTGAAGTCACAAATTGTGACCTCAAGTTGGGGTGGGAGAAGAACAAAGCCCTACGCATTCACAGAGCAGGGTGTGGCCATGCTCTCCGCAGTCCTGAGAAGCGAAACCGCCGTGAGAATGAGTGTTCAGATAATAAACGCATTCGTGGAGATGCGCAGGTTCCTTTCTGCCAATTCGGAGATGTTCCGGCGGCTGAGCACTCTTGAGGTCAAACAGATGGAAACAGATAAGAAGATTGAAGATGTGTTTAATGCCCTCGAATCGGGAGTCATCACGCCAAAGCAGGGCATATTCTACGACGGGCAGGTTTTCGATGCCTACAAATTCGTTTCCGACATCTTCAGGTCTGCGAAGGAGTCGATAGTGATAATAGACAATTACATTGACGACAGCGTTCTTGTGCACCTCACGAAAAGAAAGGAGGGTGTGAAGGTAACCATACTCACACGGAAGATACCAAAGGCTCTGGCCCTTGATGTCGAGAAGTTCAACGAACAGTACCCGCCACTGGAAATAAAGGAGATACCGAATGTGCACGACAGGTTCATAATCATAGACGGAAAGGAAATCTGGCACTTCGGGGCATCTCTCAATGACCTCGGCAAAAAGCTCTTCGCATTCTCAAAGATGGATAAGGAGACCGCCGAGATGCTGATAAAACTGACGGAGGCCACAGAATGAACAATGACAACTGCCCTGAGATACTCTACAAATACCGCTCTCTGGAGAATTTCAAGTGGTTTATGGATATACTGGTTAATAGCCGACTGTACGCCGCAACATTCACGGAGATGAACGACCCGATGGAGGGAAAATACAGGCCAGACAACCCGGACTGGAGCCCTGGCGGAGAAATAGAAAGAATATACGGAAAAAAGAAACAGATAAAGATCTGTTCACTAACAAGAAAGGGAAAGGATGAGCGCATGCTTTCCTGTTATGCTGACAGTGGGCGTGGTGTGCTTCTGGCAGTGAAACTAAAAGACAATCGCTATCCGGCAAAAGAAATAATCTATGACTGGCCCCCTAAATGCGATGAGATGAGCGATGATGACAGAAAGGCTCAGTGTATTTTGACATACAAAACGAAAGAATTGGCGTATGAAGAAGAGTGCAGAGTATTCACACACAGAAACTATGTTGATGTCGAAATCAAGGAAATAATCCTCGGGCCAATGATGCCAAAAGATGACAAAGAGCTGATAAAGAAAATAATCAAAAGAATGGGATTGAAACCAGAGCCAAGAGAATGGAACGAGGTGCAGCAATGAGCGACCTACCCGAAGGGTGGAAATGGTTTAAACTGGGCGACGTTTCAATCGACATTTCATACGGATACACCGCAAGTGCGAAAAAGGAGGCGACAGGCCCAAAATTTCTGAGAATTACAGATATTGTTCCCGACAGAATCAACTGGGAAACCGTACCATATTGTGATATCGATGATAAAAATATTAGAAAATACAAACTCGAAAAAGGAGATATCGTTATTGCGAGAACGGGAGCCACTACTGGATATAATAAAATAATGAAAAAAGATATTGAAAGCGTTTTCGCCTCATATCTGATTAGATACAGAATAAACAAAGACCGAGCAGACCCACTTTTCGTCTGGTACAATCTGCAATCTTATAAATGGTACGGATTCGTTGAGAACATAATAGGTGGCTCCGCTCAGCCCGGAGCAAACGCAAAACAATTTGCGAGTTTCGAGTTCCCCCTCCCCCCACTCTCCGAGCAGAAGGCCATCGCATCCGTTCTCTCATCTCTGGACGACAAGATAGACCTTCTGCACCGCCAGAATAAGACACTCGAAGAGATGGCGGAGGCACTTTTCAGGCAGTGGTTCATCGAAGAGGCAAAGGAGGAGTGGGAAGATGGGAATCTGGAGGACATAGCAGACATAAACCCCCACTATGAACTTAAAAAAGGACAGGTGGCAACATACCTGGACATGAAAAACGTGAATGCCTCATCTTTCAATCCGAGCGGGTGGCAAAAAAGAAAGTTCACATCCGGCATGAAATTCAAAAATGGAGACACTCTTCTTGCGAGAATAACCCCTTCTTTGGAAAACGGGAAAACTTGCTTTGTTACTTTCCTAGAAAACGACGAAGTCGGCTGGGGCTCCACAGAGTACATAGTTATACGCATGAAAAAACCATTTCATCCTTTCATATCTTATGTCCTTGCTAAGACCAAAGAATTCAGGGACTTTGCCATAAGCAGTATGTCGGGCTCCAGCGGAAGACAGAGAGCCAGAGCGGAAGTTGTGAAGGAATACGAGCTCAAAATACCTCCATTTGAGGTTGTAGAGCAGATGAATGAGCAAATGCAAGGCATACTCTCAAAACTGAAAAACAATGCTGAACAAATCCGCACTCTCGAGAAACTCCGTGATACCCTGCTTCCGAAGCTGATGAGCGGGGAGGTGAGGGTTGAAATCGGGCCTCACGCCGAGAACGCAGGGGTCGCAGGGACAGAAGAGGTGATATCATAACTCCTTTCTCTGCGTTCTCTGCGCCTCTGCGTGAGATAAAAGAAAGTAATGAGGTTAAAGGAATATATCACGCTGGGAACGGCGTGGTCGCCGAGAGAAAGAGGAGCGATAGAATAACCATGTTCTCTGCGCCTCTGCGTGAGATGAGAAACAACACGGAGGAAAGACCATGAACAGAAAAACCATCGAATCCGAAAAAGACATAGACAAGATAACAGGCATCATCATAGAGGAAGCCATAAACATCCACAGAAAGCTTGGCCCCGGGCTGCTTGAATCCGTTTATGAGATGGTTCTATCAAAAAAGCTTCAGGAAAGAGGCCTTAAAGTAGAAAGGCAGAAACCCGTTTCTTTTGAGTTTGAAGGGATGTATTTTGAGGAAGGGTTCCGTTTGGATTTGCTGGTTGAGGAAAAGGTCGTTGTTGAGCTTAAATCTGTTGAGAAAATAGCAAAGGTTCATCAAAAACAGCTTTTAACATATCTTAAATTGATGGATTTACAGGTAGGGCTCTTAATAAATTTCGGAGGGGACACGCTTAAAGAAGGGTTGCAGAGAATTGTCAATAACTATGGCGGGTCTGGAGAGAATGTAAAACCGGAGGAGAACAGATGACCCACATCACAGAATCCGAAATAGAAGAATACGCTCTTTCGCTCCTTGAAAATCTGGGATACTCACGGATTTACGGGCCGGACATAGCGCCTGACGGGGAGCGCCCTGAGAGGGTGAGCTACGAGGATGTCATTCTCAAAGACAGGCTGAGAAGGGCGGTGGAGAGGATAAACGCGGGCGTGCCTCCCGAGGCCATAGAAGATGCCATAAGGAAGGTGGAGCGCATACATCTTCCGGACCTTATGGCCGCCAACAGGGAGTTCCACCGGATGCTAACCGGAGGCGTTAAGGTCAGCGTAAGGAAGGACGGGGAGGAGCGCGGGGAAATTGTATGGCTCATGGACTTCGAGAATCCGGAGAACAACGAGTTCCTCGCGGTAAATCAGTTCACCGTCATCGAGAACGGGAACAACAAGAGGCCGGACATCGTGCTTTTCATCAACGGGATTCCCATGGTCGTCATGGAACTTAAGAATCCTGCGGATGAGAACGCGACTCTGAGCGCAGCACACAGGCAGATTCAGACATACAAGGCGACGATTCCATCGCTTTTCACCTACAACGAAGTGATAGTCATTTCGGACGGTCTGGAAGCCAAGGCAGGCAGCCTTTCCGCGGGACTCGACCGTTTCATGGCATGGAAATCCACAGACGGAATGACCGAGGCATCGCAGCTCACCGGCCAGATCGAGACTCTGATAAACGGGATGCTGAACAGGCAGACCATCACAGACCTGATAAGGCACTTCATCGTCTTCCAGCAGTCGAAAAGAGAGGACCCGAAGACAGGCCAGCAGTATGTCAGCATCGGAAAGATAGTCGCTGCATACCACCAGTACTATGCGGTGAACCGTGCGGTCGAGAGCGTGAAAAGAGCGGCCATGAGCGGAACCCGCAAGGGAGGCGTCATCTGGCACACGCAGGGAAGCGGAAAATCCCTTTCAATGGTCTTCTTCACCGGAAAGATGGTTCTCTCCATGGACAACCCGACAGTGGTCGTTATAACCGACAGGAACGACCTCGACGACCAGCTATTCGACACCTTCGCGGCATCGAGGGACATACTCAGGCAGGACCCGGTGCAGGCGGAGAGCAGGGAGCACCTGAAAAAGCTGCTGAGCGTCGCATCCGGCGGAATCGTATTCACCACGATTCAGAAGTTCAGCCCGGAGGAAGGAAATGTCTATGACACGCTTTCCGAAAGGGAGAACATCATCGTGATAGCGGACGAGGCCCACCGGACACAGTACGGCTTCAAAGCCAAGGTGGATAAGGAAACCGGAGAGATAACATACGGTTTCGCCAAGTACATGCACGAGGCCCTGCCCAACGCCACCTATATCGGTTTCACCGGAACGCCCATAGAGAAATCCGACAGGAACACCCCTGCGGTATTCGGAAACTACATCGACATATACGACATCTCCAGAGCGGTGGAGGACCACATGACCGTCCCGATATACTATGAAAGCAGGCTTGCGAAGATAAACCTCAGCGAGGACGGAAAACGCCTTGTTCGGGAGCTGGACGAGACCCTCAAACAGGACGAGATGAGCGACAGCGAGAAAGCGAAGGCGAAATGGACCCGACTTGAAGCTCTGGTCGGAAGCAGCGAGAGGGTCAAACTCATAGCCGCGGACATAGTGGAGCACTTCGAAAAGAGGCAGGAGGTCTTCGAGGGAAAGGGAATGATAGTTGCCATGTCCAGAAGGATAGCCGCCGACCTTTACGAGGAGATAATCAGTCTACACCCGGAATGGCACAGCGATGACCTGAAAAAGGGAGCGATAAAGGTGGTTATGACCACTTCTTCCTCGGACGGCCCGAAGATATCAAAACACCACACGACCAAGGAGCAGAGAAGGATGCTGGCAGAGCGCATGAAGGACCCGGAAGACCCGCTTAAACTCGTGATAGTCCGTGATATGTGGCTCACCGGCTTCGATGTCCCATGCCTCCATACCATGTATATAGACAAGCCTATGAGAGGGCATACGCTCATGCAGGCCATAGCCAGAGTGAACCGGGTCTATAAGGATAAACCGGGAGGTCTGATAGTTGATTACCTCGGGATAGCCGCCGACCTTAAGGAAGCCCTCTCCTTCTACGCAGAAAGCGGGGGAAAGGGAGACCCGGCACTCGTACAGGAGCAGGCTGTGGCCCTGATGCAGGAGAACATGGAGGTTGTCAGGCAGATGTTTTACGGCTTCGATTACGCCCCATATTTTCAGGCTGACACCGGAAGGAAGCTTTCGATAATACTTGAGGCCGAGGAGCACATACTCGGGCTTGAGAACGGAAAGAAGAGATATATGGACATGGTGGCAGCACTTTCAAAAGCCTTCGCTCTTGCCATTCCTCACGATGCAGCCATGGAGATACGCGATGAGGTGGCATTCTTTCAGGCCGTCCGGTCCAGACTGGCCAAGTTTGACAGAATCGGCACCGGAATGACCGATGAGGAGATGGAGACAGCCATCAGACAGGTGATAGATAAAGCGATAGTCACCGACCAGGTCATAGACATATTCGATGCCGCAGGGATAAAGAAGCCTGACATATCCATACTTTCCGATGAGTTCCTCATGGAAGTGAGGGATATGGACCACAAAAACCTTGCGATGGAGGTTCTGAAGAAGCTTCTGAACGAGGAAATACGTTCAAGGATGAAGAAGAACCTTGTGCAGAGCAGAACCCTCATGGAAAGGCTGGAGGAATCCATAAAGAGATACCACAGCAAGGTGATAACCGCCGCTGAGGTAATAGACGAGCTCATAGCCCTCGCAAAGCAGATTAAGGAGATGGACAGGGAACCGGAAGAGATGGGACTGACCGATTATGAATACGCATTCTACACCGCGCTGGCCAGCAACGAGAGCGCCGAGGAAGTCATGGGCAAGGACAAGTTGAGGGAACTCGCAATAGTCCTCTACGACAGAGTCAAAAAGAACGCCTCCATAGACTGGACGGTGAAGGATAGCGCGAGGTCAAAGCTCAGGAGCATCGTAAAAAGAACACTTAGAGTTTATGGCTATCCTCCGGATATGCAGGAGCTGGCCACGGAAACGGTTCTCAAGCAGATGGAGATGATAGCCGACGAGATAACGGCGGAAGCCTGATCTATCTCACTTTCGCTCCATCCGGCATCTCCTTCTCGGGCGCCACCATTTTCCCGCCCGCCGTGAGTATCACCGCTTTTCCGTCCTTTATGATGGCTCCGGCAGGGCCTTCGTGCTTTGTTTCTCCGATGAAGAGCGCCTCGTATTCCCTATCTCCGTGGAATTTGCCTTCCTTAACGGTTCCCACCATTATGATGTTCTCGGCGAATTTCTGGTATTTCAGTTTCTTTGCCGGAGCGGTCCCGTCAACCTGTGTTCCGGGGTCCGCATCGGCGGTGAGAACTGCGACCTTTTCATCATGGTCCGCGGCAAGAAGCATTCCCTGAGATAACTGCCCCCTCAGTTTCGCAGGCTCAAGGTTCGCGACGACGATTATCCTTTTTCCCTGAAGTTCTTCGGGAGCATAGTATTTCTTCAATCCGGCTACCAGTTGCCTTGTCTCCTTTCCGAGATTGACACGCAGGACATACAGTTTGTCAGCGTCAGGGTGTTCCTTCACCTCTTCAACCAGCCCGGCCCTCAGGTCAAGGCCGTCCAGAGGCGACTTTTCTTCCTCGATTACTATCTTCGAGAACATAGGGCTGTGCTTCTCCATCTTTCTACCTGTTGGGAGCGGCTCAAAGGCCCTCTCAAAGCCGTATTCCGCCATCTTTCCCTCCATTCCAATGTATTCCCATGCCTTCTCCGCGGCATGCGGTATGAACGGATACGATGCCAGAGCAAGGGCCTTCACGGACCTGAGAAGCACATTCATCGTTGTCCCGGCCCTTTCCTTATCGGTCTTAAGTTCCTTCCACGGAGCGCGCTCCATCATGTACTTATTACCTGCCATCGATATCCTCATCATTGCGTTCAGGCCCTCCCTCATCTCGGTCCTTTCAAGGTGTTCCCGGACCTCTTTCAGATATCCTTCCACCTCTTTCAGGAATTCCTCGTCCTTCTCATCGGGATTCGCAGGCGGGACCTCGCCGAACTTGTCAGCGGTGAATGAGACCACACGGTGTATGAAGTTCCCGTATTTCGCCAGAAGCTCCGAGTTGTTCTTGGATGCAAACTCCTGCCAGTCGAAATCGGTATCGTGGTTCTCAGGCATTATGCTCGTCAGGTAGTAGCGGAGAGCGCTCACGTCATACGCATCCAGAACCTCGTTTATTCCAAGGGTTATTCCCCTGCTCTTCGAGAACTGCTCGCCGCTGAACCTCAGGTAGTTGTTGGCAACCACATTGTCCGGCGTCTTCATTCCCCTGCCAATTAGCATTCCGGGCCAGATTATCGTGTGGAAGGGTATGTTGTCCTTGCCCATGAAGTAGTAGTGCACCGCATCATCGCTCCAGAACTTCTCCCAGTCTCCGGCCTTCTCCTTCGCCCAGAGCTTGGATGCCGAATAATAGCCTATGACCGCCTCGAACCAGACATATATGCGCTTGTCCTCGAAGCCCTCGACAGGAACGGGTATTCCCCATGATATGTCCCGGGTTATCGCCCTGTCGTGCAGCCCGGATTCCAGCCAGTTCCTCGTGAATTTCAGGACTCCCGGCCTCCACAGGTGGCCTTTCTCGTCTATGAATTTGAGTAAATCGTTCTGGAGAGCGCTCAGCCTCAGAAAGAAATGCTCGGTTTGCTTGAACACGGGCTCGGTGCCGCAGAGTTTGCACCTCGGATTCACGAGTTCCTGCGGGTCCAGCGTCTTTCCGCACTCGTCGCACTGGTCGCCCCTCGCATGCTCGTATCCGCAGTGAGGGCATGTGCCCTCCACATACCTGTCAGGCAGGAAGCGCTCGCACTTCGGGCAGTAGGCCTCCTCTGTGCTCTTTCTATCTATGAAACCCCTCTCCATGAGGTCAAGGAAGAACTCCTTAACGACCTCCGCATGGTGCTCGGTGTGCGTTTTCGTGTACATGTCAAAGGAGATTCCCAGCCTTTCCATGGCGCGTGCGTTCATCCCATGGTATCTTTCGGCTATGTCCTCGGGACTTACGCCTTCCTTCTCCGCGGTGACCGTTATCGGTGTGCCGTGCTGGTCGGAACCCGAGACCATGAGGACCTCGTTTCCCTTCATCCTCTGGTATCTGGCGAATATGTCCGCTCCGAGGTAGCATCCGGCGATGTGGCCCACATGGACCTCTCCGTTTGCATACGGCCATGCGACACCGATGAATATGCGCTCTCCTGACATAATGCGCACTAAAAATTCGGAGGATTTAAAGTTTGGCTGCTCATTCAGGGCAATCGTTAAATAGCGCACATAGA
Source organism: uncultured Thermoplasmata archaeon (assembly GCA_964475625.1). Classification (GTDB taxonomy): domain Archaea; phylum Thermoplasmatota; class Thermoplasmata; order WALJ01; family WALJ01; genus JALTFR01. The sequence goes on from CAYYXK010000008.1 coordinate 28,476, forward strand.
ATAAGGGGAGTAGCGAGGTGACCATTATGGCCAATCAGACTACAAGTCCACAGACTGTTCAGCAGAGGTATCAGGCGTGTAGAAAGCAGCTCAAAAAGAGCAAGGAAAACGAGACTCGCCTGCGCAGGGAGATAAAGCGGCATGAACAGGAAAAGAAGGCCATGCTGAAGGAGAAGTGGGAGCGCATCAAAGAGAAGGATGAGGAGATACGCAAGCTCAAGAACAGGATAAAATACCTGCGTAAGAGGCTGGAAGCCAAGCCGGAGGCCGAGGTCACCGTTGACGATAAAGAGCTAAAGAGAAAGGAAATAGATATAAAGAAGAGGGAAGCCCGTATAAAAGAGCTCAATCAGCGCCTTCTTAGGTGTCAGGAGGAGATAAACAGACTGAGGGAGAATTACACTCAGAGCCAGAAGAAACTCAGGGAGAGCAGCCTTGAAACCGCACTTATAATATACGGCGGAGATATTGTAATACCGGACAACACCGAAATAAAGGGGAGCATAGAGTCCGAGAAAGGAATAAAGTTCGGAAAGCGGGTCATCGTGGAAGGAGACATAGTGGCCAAGGAGGACATATCTCTGGGAAGCCGCTGTGTCATACAGGGAAGCATACAGACCGAAGGCTCGATAAAGCTCGGAAGCGGTACGGAAGTCGCAGGAGATGTGGCGGCCAAGGGAGATATCGTTCTGAACCCGCGCTGTAAGACGGAAGAGGTGGTTGCCGAGGGCAAGGTAAAGGTCGGAAGGGGAGGAAGCGTTCAGAGCATATCAGCAGGTGGAGATGTCATACTGGACGAAGGTGTGACTGTTGAGGAGAACGTGGAATACTACGGAGCGCTCTCCACAGGCGCGAACGTTGCGATAAACGGCTCCGTAATACCGAAAGCAGGAAGCAAGAAGAGCATAATCATAGATGAAGACGAGGAAGAAGAGGATGAAGAGCTCGAACCGGAACCGAAGAAGCGTAGGCAGGAACCGGAACCCGATCCCGAAGAGGACGAAGACGAGGATTATGATTTCCCGGAGAACGAAAGTGTAAGTGTGAATGTGGTCGTAGAGGCCGCACCAGCTCCTGAGCCGGAGCCGGAGCCCGAACCGGAACAGGAAGTAGAACCGGAACCTGAGCCGGGGCCAGAACCCGAGCCCGAAACAGAGGAAGATGAAGTTGAGCCCGAACCGGAACAGGAAGTAGAACCGGAACCTGAGCTGGAGCCAGAATCGGAGCCGGAAGAGAAGCCCAAAAAGGGAAAGAAGGGCAGAAAGAAGAAAGACGAAGAAGAGGAAGGAAAGGTCTGTCCGGTATGCGGAGAGGTCAACGAAGCCGATGCCGAGATATGCAGGGCATGCGGTGCCGAGCTCAACGAGATATAACCCTTTCTTTCAGGACCCCTATTTCCTCTATCCACGCATCAATCACATCGCCGGAGCGCACGGGGCCAACGCCCTGAGGGGTTCCGGTGGCAATGAGGTCTCCTTTTTCAAGACTCATAACGGAGGAGATGTACGATATGGTCTCCTCTATGGAAAAGAGCATCTTCGATGTCCGGGAAATCTGTTTGGTAACTCCGTTCACCGAGAGCCCTATCTCAAGGTCGCTGGGGTCAAGCCTCTTTGCGGGAACGATTATAGGGCCGACAGGCGCGAAGGTATCGAAACCCTTGGAAACGGTCCATGGAAGCCCTTTTTTCTTCGCCTCGGACTGAAGGTCCCTCGCTGTCATGTCAAGCAGTATTGTGTAGCCGAGAACATGTTCCATGGCCTTTTCCGGTAAAATGTCTTTTCCGGACACGCCGATTATCACCGCAAGTTCCACCTCGTGGTGCACGTCTTTGCTGAAAGGGGGGATTATTATCTCGGAATCTGGGGGCAGCAGCGAAGACGGAGGTTTTAGGAAAAGCACGGGGGAAGCCGGCCGTTCGGCACCCATTTCCTTCGCATGGGCGGCGTAATTCCTACCAAGGCATATTATCTTGCTCGGACCGAGAGTGTGTTTCTCATTTCCGAATGGCAGAGAGAACATGGGGGAAAAAAGGAGGAGTGGTATTTAGTGTTGGAGCAGGAATCAGTGGAGAATTATCTCCACGACATCGCCATCCCGGAGTTTCAGCACATCGCGAAGTTTGACCGGTGAAATGAGCTCCACGACATCGGAGTAATGGCTTCTTCTGGGGGTGATGACCGCACAGTCCATGCCAGATACGGCCGATTTGACCGCAAGAACATCCCCGAATGTCCTACCTTCGGACAGAAACCCTCGTATGGTGACGGCAGATCCGAGAAAAGAGCGCATCTTTGCCATTTCGGAGTGTTCCAGCCGTACATTGAGCGTTCCGGGGTATGGTTTGAAACCGAGCAGTTCCTCGATCTGTTTCACATAACCCTCTTTCGAGAGATAATATCGCCCTTCTCCGAGGCCGCTTTCGACAGTGCCTCTTATGACGGGCTCGAAATCCCCGAATATCGCCCTGTAATCGGAATATTCCTGAAGCAGTGCATCTCTGCCCTTCTCTGTTATCAATACCCACGAGCGCCTCCCTCGATTTATGTCCAGAAAACCTCCGTCCCTGAGTTCACGGAGTATGCGGGCAGCGCTCTGCTGACTCATGCCGACGATCTTTCCGAGCTCCGCCGAACTCACGGATATTCTCGAATCGACGGTCCCCAACATGGCCAGTTCCTTGAGCAATCTCAGGTGGGACGGTTTCATACCCACAGCAATCACCGGCATCTCATATTCTTTTCCATCAGAACTGCACCCAACCCTTTCCTATCTTCATTTCCTTCCCGTCTTTTATGAGTCGTACGCCTTCACCCCCCATTCTTCCGATAGGCGTCCCATATTTCTCAGCCTCTTTCAGATGCTCTTCGGCAACGGTAAAAAGGAGCTCATATTCCTCTCCGCCGGAGAGCGCCATCTCGACAGGGTCAAGACTCAAGGCATCTGCCACCGGATAGACGGAAGGATGAACCGGGATCCTATCCGCATATATCTTCGCTCCGACCATGCTCATTTCGGATATGTGTCCTATCTCCGATGCGAGCCCGTCGCTTATGTCTATCATGGAATTGGCGATATTTCCGATTTTTTCCGAGATGTCCGCCCTGCATCCCGGGTCAAGATGCCTTTCCACGGCATCGGGCGCATCAATCCCATTCTCAAGCGCCCTCAAACCTGCCAGAGAGCCCCCGAGAGCCCCGGATATCAGCACGAAATCTCCTTCTTTCGCACCGCTTCGGAGGGTCAGACTGCGCTCATCCGCGGTTCCTGCCAAGGATATGCATATCACGATATCCTTTCCTTTCACCGTGTCGCCTCCGACGATCTCCACCCCCCATTCTTCCGCAGCATCCCGCATCCCTCTATAGAGATTCTCGACAAAGGAAACATCCGTGTCCGGGCGGAGCGCTATTGAGACCAGAGCATATTCCGGCCTGCCACCCATGGCGGCCACATCGGATATGTTGGAGCACATTGCCTTTCTGCCCAATTTGAAGGGAGGATGCCGTTCTTTTATGAAATGCACACCCTCAACCAGCATGTCGGAGGTGTAGAGGATTATCTTTCCGTTATCGCGAATAACCGCACAGTCATCCCCGATGTACTCGGTTCCGGCAATTTCAGACAGTCTTTCGATAAGTCCGAACTCGCCCACATCTCCGACCTTCATATCTGACCATGCGCTCACCTTAAAATATTCTTTCCCATTCCCCTGCGATGATACCGCCCTGTATGGAGATAAACCGCAAGGTGCTTCCGGAAGTAAGGAGGAGGGCAGCGCTCATCCTCAAAGAGAGGGGTTACGGGCAGAACGAGATAGCCGAGGGTCTGCAAGTCACGCAGGCCATGGTCAGTAAATACATGAAAGCGAAACCAAAGAGGATGGGAGAGGAGATGGAGGACAGCGTGGAATCGATGGCAAGAGAGCTTGCCGAGGGAATAATCTCCGGAAAGGGCAGGGCGGAGCTCATAGAATCCTTCTGCGGTTCCTGTTTCAGGATGAGGGAGAGCGGCTCATTCTGCAGCGTCCACAATGTAAAGGACTGTCGGGTCTGCATGAACATACGGGGAATTCAGGAGGCCGGAGACCGGGCCGATGCCATAAGGGATGTTGAGAGCGCCATACCCATGCTTGAGGGCATAAACCCGGGTCTCATTCCGGAGGTGAGGGTGAACATCGCCCGCGCAATAGAGAACCCTCAGGGAATCAACGATGTGGTGGCCATACCCGGGAGGATGGTGGAGATAAAGGGAAGACTCAGGGCCCTGACACGACCGGAATTCGGAGCAAGCCGGCACCTTTCGGGAAAACTCTTGCGGGTCATGAGCGAAAGGGAGGATGTTTTTGCGGTCATCAACATACTTTTCAACGAAGAGATCGGCACGGCCATAGAGCTGGCGGGACTGAAGGACGAGGTGATAATAGACAGGGGGGACTTCGGAAGGGAGCCCTGTGTCTATGTGCTGGGAAGGAGTGCCACCGAAGCGGCATCAAGGGTGATGCTTCTTTCGGAGATGGTGGGATGAAGGCGCTCGTAGTCCTTAACGGAGACTGCCCTTCATACGAATTTCTCAGGGAACTGAGCATCGGGAGAGCCCTCATCGCCGCCGACGGAGGATACGGGCATTACATCTCGGCAGGTCTGAAACCCTGTGTGGTGGTGGGAGATATGGATTCAATAGGGGATTTACCCCCTGACATAGAGATCGTGAGGTACGACCCCGAGAAGGATGAAACCGATGGTATGCTGGCAATAAAGGCGGCTCTGGACAGAGGGGCCGATGACATATCTCTGACCTGCGCGGTATCCAGACAGACGGACCATGTGATGGAGAACATACGGATGATGCTGTTCTCTCCTGTTCCGATAAGGATATCGGAGCCGGACATGGAGATTTTTCTGGTGAAAGAGGGGGAGAGCGCCGAAATACCGGAGGGAAAAAGACTTTCGGTAATACCGATGGGAGAGAGAGCGGAGATTCATTTGAAGGGTTTCAAATATGATTTCTCCGGTGTATTGAGGGAAAAGAGCGGAGTTTCCAATATATCGAAGAGTGGTGCGAGGATATCGGTGAGGTCCGGCATCCTAGCGGTATTCTTTTTCAGAGAAGTTTAAAGGACATAAATGTCCTTTTGGTGCAAGGTTGATATACCTGTTGGACATCCAAGGGCTGTGATACCATGGAAGATATGAACGAAGTTGTGAAGGAGATACACGGAAGCATAATGGCCCTTTCAAAGGAGTATCCCGAGGAGACCAAGGCATTCATGAACCTGTTGCAGGCCACGGGAAAACCGAAAGTGCTCTCTACAAAGGACAAGGAACTGATAGCAGTTGCCCTCTCGGTGGCAGCGAAATGCCACTGGTGCATAGGGTTCCATGTGAAGAACGCATTGGATGCCGGAGCTACGAAGGAAGAGCTGGTGGAAGCCTCATATGTCGCGGTGACGATGGCAGGCGGCCCGGCGCTCATGTATATGCAGCTGGTTCTCAAAGCGATAGAGGATTTTAGCAAGGAATAAACCCAAACCCATTTTCCCCCTTTTTAGAACCACGATTCCAGTGTCGTCTGGTTGGCCTTCATGCGGGCTTTCCGCATCCTTTTCAGTGTGGAGCGCACCCTGTTCTCGGAGAAGCCCCTCTCACCGCACAGATAAGACACAACGGCATCCTCGTCAGGCCCGCCCCAATAGAGTTCAAAATCGTCCGAAACTACGGGATTCAGGAATATATCCCGTATCCTCTCGTAGCTAGGTATATCAAGATCTTTTTCCTTCATCACCGCTTCAAGAGTTCCGTGCTTCTGTATCAATTTCAGCCCCTTTTTCGGTCCGATGCCCTTTATTCCCGGATTGAAGTCAGTGCCCACCAGTATTGCGACATCCACGAGTTGTCCTCTTGTTATGCCAAGCGATTTCAGGGCAGGTTCCAACTCAATCAGTTCGGGCACTATGTCTATGTATATCTGCTTCCGCGGCAGTTTCCTTCGTCCGGTTATCGTCAGGTTGCGAATAAGTCTGGGCGCTCCGAAGAGAAGGGAATCGAAATCCTGTGAAGCGGTGGCCTTTACCGCACCTTTCATCGCCATGTAGCTGGCCTGCGCCTCTCCCTCCGACGGCGCCTGAACATACGGAACACCCATCATGTCAAGAAGTTTCTTTGCCTCGTCCACCATCTCCCATGTGAGTCTCGAGGTCTGCTGTGCCTTCATGCGCGCGGTCTCCATGTCCCCTTCTTCTATTGCCTTTTCATAAGCGGCCTGCGCCTTTTCCTTTGCGGCCTTCCTCTGTGCTATCGTGTCTCTCTTGAGTTCGTCAGGCCTTCCATCGAAGACATAGACTGGCCTTATTCCTGCCTCCAGGAGGTTGGTCGTCCGGTAGAGTATGCCCGAGAGGTGAGAAGTAATCTTCCCCATTCGGTCCACCAGCGGAGTGCCGTCCGGCTGCCTTATGATGGAAACGAATTGATATATCGTGTTGTATGCATCTACCGCAACGCTCCAGCCGTTGAAGTCCGTCATCTTCCTCTTCTCTGCGGGAATTATGGCGGAGAGATTGACACCCATGAAGGGTCATGCACCCATCGATTAATACTTTTTCACAAGCCCCGACCGAAAGTTTGAAATAAAAAACCGGATAACTTGCATCTCTGCGAGCCCGAAGGAAAACGGAATATGCGAAAAAAACACCCGCACAGAGGAAATCCTTAAATCGGACAGCACTTAACAATCCGAATGCTCCCGTAGTGTCACGAACTCCTTTCAGGAGTTCCGCTCGTAAAATCCTTCGGATTTTCCTCGAGCGGCCAATCAGCCGGTCAAAAACCATTAAGTGGAAAACCCTTAACCACCAGAATGCTCCCGTAGTGTAGCGGCCAATCATGCCGGCCTTTCGAGCCGGCGACCCGGGTTCAAATCCCGGCGGGAGCAGATTTTCCACCCTATTGTTTTAAAATCCGCTCCGCGCCTATGGACTTTTTACTTTGTAAAAAGTCCTACTCGCAAAGACACTACTTTGCTCGTCCCGGCGGTCGCAACTAGCGCCCTATTCTTCGCAAAGACATTATGAGCAACGGTAGTCGCGAACAGGACTTTGTCAAAGTCCGTGCTTTGCTCGTATGGACTTTTTTTACACGCTTCGGGGGCGGTTCTCACGAAGAAACAGCCCTGCTCGTCCCACAAAGAAGTCGCGTCATTCCCCGGGAGACCTGACAAAGCAGCACCATATACTGTTCGAACACGGAGCTCACAACCTCTCATTTTCCACTGTTTCCACTGCAACGGTAAGCCTTATAATGTCTTTTCACTTACCCCTTCTTCCCGAGGAAGAACGATGCCCTATGAACATAAGAAACTCATAAGAAAATTCAAGGAGTTGTATGAAAAGGACGAGTATTCCGTACAGATAGCGGACATCATATCGGGAGAGCATGGGAAGAAGAGCATTATAATCGACCACAAGGAACTGAGCGAGTTCGATCCCGAGGTTGTGGAAACGCTGGTAGAGAACCCGGAACTCGTCATACGGGCTGCGGAGGAGGCTCTGGAGGAGCTCATAAAGGAGAAGATGGGCGGGGACGAGGGAGTGGTTCCGAAAGGGCTTCATGCACGGTTCTGGAACTTCGGAGAGCGGTGGAGGACATCCATAAGATATCTGCGGAGCGCGGATGTAGGCAGGTTCGTGGTCATAGAGGGATTGGTGAAGAAGGCTAGCGAAGTAAGGCCCAAGCTGATAGAAGCGGCATATATGTGCCGGGAATGTAAAGTGGTCAGTATGTATGAGCAGGAGGGAGCCCGGCTTATGGAGCCTCTTTTCTGCAAGAACCCTGATTGCGGGCTTTCCAAGAGCGAGACGGGTTTCAAGCTTATCATGAGCAAGTCCGTGTTCGTGGACGAGGAACGACTTGAGATACAGGAGCTCCCTGAGAAACTGGAAGGTGGGCAGCAACCGCAGAGGATAATAGCTCTTGCGGAGGATGATATGGCAGGCATACTGGCCCCGGGAGACAGGGTCATCGTATACGGTGTGCTTCAGGCCGTCCCCCGCACCAGAGGGAACATAAAGTCAACGACCTTCGATTTCATCTTCCGTGTGAACTATGTGGATAAGGAAAACAAAGAGTATACTGACATAGAACCCAGTGAGGAGGACATAAAGAAGATCGAGGAGATAGCGCACAGCGGGGATGCGATAGGACAGGTCGTGCGCTCCATAGCTCCCACGGTTTACGGACACGACGATGTGAAAAAAGCGCTGGCGTTGCAGCTTTTCGGAGGAGTGGCGAAGGAGATGCCTGACGGCACGCATATCCGGGGAGACATACACATCCTTCTCGTGGGGGACCCGGGAACAGCCAAATCTCAGATGCTCAGGTATATGAGCTCACTTTCACCAAGAGGGGTGTATGCTTCCGGGAGGTCAGCATCAGCGGCGGGACTTACTGCGGCTGCCGTCAAGGACGAAGGAGGGGACGGAAGATGGACCCTCGAAGCCGGAGCGCTCGTGATGGCCGACGGAGGGATAGCCTGCGTGGATGAGATGGACAAGATGAGCAAGGAGGACCGTTCCAGCATGCACGAGGCCATGGAGCAGCAGACGATAACCGTTGTAAAGGCGGGAATATCCGCTACACTGAAGTCGAGATGCGCTCTTCTCGGAGCGGCTAACCCGAAGTACGGAAGGTTTTCCGGCAGGGCGGACACACAGTTCGAGGAAATAGACCTGCCGGCACCCCTGATATCTCGTTTCGACATGATATTCATAATGCTTGACGAGCAGAACCCGAAAAGGGACAAGGACATAGCGCATCACATTCTAAAAGGTCACAGAATAGGAGAGAAGCTCAAAAGCGGAATAGAGGAGGACGAAGAGATAAAAAGCCACACATCTCTGTTGGAACCGGAGCTTTTGAAGAAATATGTCTCATATGCAAAGAGAAAGAATCCGATAATGACGGACGGAGCCATAGAGAGGATAGAATCCTATTATCTCGAAAAGAGGAAGGCCGGAAAGAAGGAGGGCACCGTGGCCATAACCGCAAGGCATCTGGAGGCGCTCATAAGGATGACCGAGTCGAGCGCAAGGATACGGTTGAGCGAATACGCTGACGAGTCCGATGCGGAAGTGGCCATAGAGCTCATGAAGTCCTATCTTGAGAACGTGCTCCATGATGATGTGGACACGCAGTATACCGGTGAGAGCAGAGATACCAGAAACAAGAAGAAGATAGTACAGGAGGCACTGGACGAACTGTTCAAAGAGCACGGTGAGGTAAGGATGGAGCAGATAAAGGAGCGTTTGGAGGGAAAACTGGCCGGCACGGATGTGGAAGAGATAGTGAAGAAGATGTGGAAGGGCGGAGAGATCTCCGAGAAGAGGCATGGGGTCTATGTCAAGGTCTGAGTCCGAATCCGCGGAATACTGGGTTAAACTGCATACGGCAGGCAGAGACACCATACTTGCGGTCTGCGATTCCGAACTGATAGGAAGGACGTTCAGTGAGGGTGAGCTTTCAATAACCGTTTACAGGGAGTTCTACGGCGGGGTTCTCGTCGACGAAGAGGGATTGAAGAGGCATATGGGGAGCGCAACGATAATGAATCTTGTGGGAAGAGGATGCATCTCCATAGCCGAAGAGCGGGGTTGGGTCGAAAAAGGAAACACACTGACGATTGCCGGCGTGAAACACGCACAGGCTGCCATAATCTTCGACGACCAGATAGGAAAAGATTAAATGACGGTGCCGATAGGCTGGTATGACCTCCAGAAGGGTTGACTCCATACAAGTATCGGGCATAAGAAAGCTGTTCGAGATGGCCACAGAAGATGCCATAAATCTCGGGCTGGGAGAACCGGATTTTCAGCCTCCGAAAGAGGCCATAGAAGGCGTGATGAGGGCCATGGAGGGAGGAAAGAACAAGTATGGCCCGACAGCAGGCATACCCGAGCTCAGAGAGGCGATATCCGAGAGACTGCACAGGTATCGCGAGGACCTGACAAAGGAAAACATCATCGTTACATCAAGCGCCACCGAGGCCCTCATGAGCATATTCCAGAGCCTCTTTCAGGAAGGTGACGAAATACTCATACCGAATCCGGGTTTCGTGCTCTACCCTGCACACACGACCATAGCAGGGGCAAAACCAATAAGATATACCCTGAAAGAGGAGAACCTATTCGAGCCCGACATCGAGGAACTGAAATCCCTCATAACCCCGAACACGAAGGGTATGGTGATAAATTCGCCCGGAAACCCGACGGGAGGTGTGTTCTCAAGGGATACCGTGAAGGCGATAAGCGAGCTCTCCGAGGACCACGGATTCACCATAATCGCGGACGAGGTCTATGACGAGATGATATATGACGGACATTTCACATCATTCCTGAGCCATACCGACAATGCCGTTCACGTCAATTCATTCTCAAAGACCTTCGCCATGACCGGCTGGAGGATAGGGTATGTTGCTTCGCCGGACGACGAGATGATGAAAGCAACATCCAAGATGCATTACTACACCGTGGCATGCCCACCCACACCGATACAGTACGGAGCTCTCGAAGCCATGAAACGCTCTCAGTACTACATAGATGAGATGGTGGCGGCTTTCAGGGAGCGCAGGGATGTCATAGTTAAGGAACTGAACTCGATAGAGGGATTCCACACGCACATACCGAAGGGTGCCTTCTATGTCCTTCCGTCATTCGACTTCGATATGAGCTCGGAGGAACTCTCGATGCTCCTTCTTAAGCACGGCGTCCTCTCATCGCCGGGAAGCGCTTTCGGGAGCGCAGGCGAAGGGCACATAAGATTCTCATATGCAAACTCGAAGGAGAACATAATCGAGGCCATGAGAAGGGTGAGAGAGGCCACTGCCGAACTGTAATATCCGCAGAATCTCGAAAAGCAACCCTTAAATAAAAGAAAGCCATAGGTATATCCATGGCAAAAGCGGAAGAAAAGAATAAGAACTACGAGTTCTACTTACATGCTGACCTCAGCGAGTATGAGGGGAAATGGATAGCCATAGTGGACGGAAAGGTGGTGGCGAGCGGAGACAGGGCGGATGAGGTCATGAGAGAGGCCGAATCCAAGCATCCGGATAAGGAAATAACGCTTGCCAAGGTTCCTACCGACGATATTCTGGTCCTCTGAGGAGGTCTCCGGATGGTTACCTTTTATTACAGGAAGATGAGGTCTAAGGTCTTCGATAATGTAAGCCGACCCGTGGCAAACATAAAACTTCAGACTTCAGAAGGGAAGTGGATTGGCCGCATCTTGTCTGGAGAATACAGTAGAGGGAGGTAAATTGACCAGTTCTCCCAAACCATATGAACAATACGGGCCTCTCATATATTCTTCCCCTCCATATGCCCATATAAAGAGAACTATATCTGTATTAATGATTTTATTATCGATAATCACCCCGCTCCTCATCTTCGGCAGATATATCCAGATACGAGCTTGGAATAATTTGGCAATATATCAGAATATTTTTCTTATAGTCTCTTTAGTTCTTATCAGCTTTTATCAATACCTATTTCTTTCCTACATAGTCGACCGGATTTTATACCCAAAATTTAAGATATATGAAAACGGAATCACTCGATTTGTAACACCGATATTTACGAACAGAGAAGGCGAGTTCATTCCTTTTTCGGACATGAAATCGTTTTCGATTTCCAAAGACAAAAAAACATGTGCAGTTATCTTATACAATAATGAATTTCCAGTAATATGGACATCCTATCATCCTAAACATATTATTCCTATTGTTGAAGCTTTAAGGAAGCACAATATTCCAGAAACAGACTGAAAAATCACAAAATGACAACCCTAGCTAAATCCCTCAATCCTTGCTATCACGGCTGTTTTGCACCTTTCAGTTTGAGTTATACGGTGGAATATCTCCGACAGAGCCTCATTCTTATGCACGGTCCAACGGACTCCGATGTGAGCCTTTAAATAGGACTTTATGACTGTTAGAGCGCCAGGCTTGACCGGGGGGCTAGGCGTCCCCTGTAACCCGAAATCGCCTATAAGCGGGGGTGACGGCCGGGAGCGGCGTATCCGTTCATTCCATCGGTCCCGTGGCCGACTATGAGGTTCTGTCCCGGGGGGCCGAAGGTGGCACGGCCCATCTGCCGGAGGGCAGGTGTCCTGCCTTTGCCGTGGAAATCGGGTCAGGCCCGGAAGGGAGCAGCCCTACCGCGGACTATCGACGCTCCTGGGGTTGCGGGGCCGAGAAGGTCCCGGGGCAAACCGATGGAGTGGCGAGCGTCAATCCCGGCCTGCCTGGTACCTCAAAGAGGCGGTGATAGATTGGAAGAAGAGATAATAAGAAAGGCACTTCAGATGGGTGCCGACTACTGCGACATACGGATATCGAGGGCATCCGGAACATCTCTTGAACTCAAGGATGAGCAGGTCCAGAAGGCCATATTCGGAGAAAGTGAGGGGGCAGGCATAAGAGTACTTTACGGGGGAGCATGGGGCTTTTACTCCACACACGAGCTTGAAGAGGTCTCTCTCATGAAAGCGCTCGAAACAGCCTTCAAACTGGCAAAATCGATATCGTCCATCGGTGAGAGGAAAGCCGGGATGGCAGATGTGCCCACGGTCAGTGACACGGCCATATGGGCTCCGAAGAAGGACCCGAGAAACATAGATATGGGGGATAAGCACGAACTTCTCAGGGATGTCGTTTCCGCGGCGAGAGAGAAGGAGGGAATAAAAACCGTTTCTGCCGGATATGCAGATAAAACCGTTTACCAGCGCTTTCTTAACTCCGATGGCTCCGATGTGAGAACAGAGGTCACGCGCACATATATTCGTTCGTCCGTTGTTGCAAAGGACGGAGACAGGATATCCAGCCTCGTGGTATCGGCAGGAGGCACGGGAGGTTTTGAGGTCTTTGATCAGACAGGCCAGAATCCGATTGAAAATGCAAGAGAGGGCGCGGAGAGCGCCATAAGACTGTTGCATGCCGGAAAGAGTCCGAGTGGAAAGATGCCCGTGATATCGGACCCCGACCTGACCGGCGTATTCGCTCACGAAGCTCTGGGACATGCCACGGAGGCGGACCTTGTTCTTGCGGGTGACTCATGTCTTGAAGGGAAGATAGGCGAGTACGTGGGCTCGGAGGTGGTCACGATAATAGACGACCCGACACGGGCCAATGTATACGGCTCATTTCCTTATGATGACGAGGGTGTGAAGGCCAGGAAGAAGGTGCTCGTCGAGAAAGGAGTTCTGAAGACCTACCTTCTCAGCAGGGAAACGGCCTACAAGCTCGGAATGGAGCCCAACGGGAGCGCAAGGGCGGAGTCCATTGCCTATCGCCCCCTTGTCCGGATGAGCAACACGTTCATAGATAACGGGGACCACTCCTTCGAGGAACTGGTGGAAGACATAAAGCTCGGAATCTATGCAAAGGGAAGCAGGGGCGGTCAGGTGGATACAGGAAAGGGAACCTTCCAGTTCAGCGCTCAGGAGGCATTCCTCATCGAGAACGGCGAGATAACCAAGCCATTGAAGGACGTCTCATTCGGCGGCCGCACACTCGAGATACTGAAGAGCATAGACGCGGTGGGCAACGACTTCCGATTCGGACATCCCGGCTCCTGCGGAAAGGGCCAGTGGGTGCCTGTCAGCGACGGAGGCCCGCACATCAGGATAAAGGAAGCAAATGTAGGGGGTGCATAAATGGAGCCGGAAGACATCATAAGGATGGCGGAGCGCATGGGGGCGGACGAGGCGGAGGTTTTCTTCCTCAGAGGCACGGAGACGGAGATAAGCGTTGAGAACAATCAGATAGACTTCGGAGGCGGTGCGGCATCCACAGGCTATGCCATAAGGGTGCTGAAAGACCACAGGATAGGTTTCAGCTACTCCTCGGAGGAGAACATGGAAAAGGCGATAGAGAGCGCTCTCAAGCTCTCGAAACTGGGAAAGAAGATAGACGGCTATTCCTTCCTGAAGGACGATGCGTTCCCTGCTGTCGAAGGTGTTTACAGCGACGACGTCGCGAATATGGACCCCGAAGAGGCGCTCCGTATGACCAAAGAGATGTTTGAATCGGCACTTCTCCACGAAAAGATGATTGTTGCAGGCGGCGGCCTTGGCTACGGATACACGGAATATTTCATCTACAACTCCCACGGAGTATATGCCGAGGGAAAGGAGAGCGAAATAGGCGGAGGAATATATGCGGTACTGCCGGATAAGACCGTCTCCAACGGTACGGCGGTTCGAGTCTCACACCTGAAGGATGTAGACTTCAATGAGGTCGGAAAGGAGGCAGGGCAGAGGGCACTTGACACACAGGGTGCCGGAAAACTGGAGAAGCCCGGGAAGATGCAGGTCCTATTCCATCCGAAGACCTTTGCCAGCTTGACAGAGTACACGACGGTCCAGCAGCTTTACGGCAATAGAGCACACCGGGGTGAGAGTGTCTATACTCCGGAGATGATAGGGCAGCAGGTGGCGTCCGGGGGGGTCTCGATATACGATGACCAGCTGAACCCGATCGGTCTTTACACGGCTCCTTCTGACGACGAAGGGGGGGCATCCAGAAAGCTGGCCCTCATTGAGGACGGAAGCCTTGCGGGATTTATGTACGACAGCGTGAGCGCGGCGGAGTTCGGAGTCGAACCCACTGCCAACGGAATGAGGAGCGGCGGCCGCTTCAAGTCACCGAGGGACTCAACACCGCCTGAAACGGTGGCAAGGAACATATCCCTGGAATTCCCGTCCACAAAGGACTTCGAAGGTCTCATAGCCGAGATGGACAGGGGCGTCATAGTCTACAGTGTCCTCGGCGCTCACACAGCGAACGCTGTCACGGGAGACATATCCGTGAACTCACCTACGCTCTTCTATGTGGAGAACGGAGAGATAAAGTATCCCGTCGCATCGGCCATGATAGGGACCAACAGCACGGAGCTCCTCAAAGGGATAATCGCTGTGAGTGGGGAGCGCAGGCCAATAGACGGAGACATAAGCGGAATGTCCTTCATAATGCCATACGTCCTGATAGACGGCATAAACGTGGCATAAACCAATTCCCAACCTTTTCCTTTTTCCATTCTATAAACCCACTCTACCAGAGAACACAGTGTAGGGGGAGGGAGGAGCGGCTACATACCTGCATGAGTGAAGAACCCAACCGCAGCAAGCTGCGGGGGTATAGAATCATGCACATCTTATAAGCAACCCACTTTTGTTTAGGCGAGTGTTTTGATTTAATTAATATACCCCGCAGCTTGCTGCGGTTGGGACAGGAGACGATAT
>CAYYXK010000009.1:0-39503 GCA_964475625.1 uncultured Thermoplasmata archaeon
ACCCGCATTATATTTTAAGTTGAATGCTTAAACCGTGTTTTTACACGGTTTTTAGGGGCTTTCTCAGAGACACGCCCCATCCATAGTGCAAGTGTTATATTAAGGTTTGCCCTCTTCAAAAAGAATAAAAATCATTTTTCGTTTTTTCACCAATGTCGTTTCCGTGCAAAAAATGTCATAATTATTCATGAATTTTTTGTTTTTAGAGAATTCATCGGAAATTAAATAATTTCCGCACTCCACAGAAAGGAAGTCGTCTACAAAATATTAAATAATAGCCCGTAACTGTGCTCCCTGTCGGTAAACAGAGGATGTTTCCGCAAGGAGAAAGATAGCATGCCCGTAAAGAAAGGAGATAAAGTAAAGGTCGAGTACACCGGTACTCTGGACGATGGAGAGGTCTTTGACAGTTCCGAGGGACAGGACCCTCTCGAGTTCACGGTGGGCTCCGGAGAGATAATACCCGCATTCGAGGATGCGGTCATGGAAATGGAAGAGGGTGAAGAAAAGGACTTCCGCATAAAAGCCGAAGATGCCTATGGAGAGCACGACCAAAAATTGATAGAAGAGATTCCGAGGGACAACCTTCCCGAAGGCGACATAAAGCCCGGAGTCATGCTGGTAGCACAGCTTGAAGACGGCACGGAAATACCTGCTACGATAGTGAAGGTCAATGAAGATATGGTGAAGATAGACTTCAACCATCCTCTGGCCGGAAAGGCTCTCAACTTTCACATAAAACTGGTGAAAATAGAGAAATCGGGAGAATGAACCCCCCTTAATTCCTTTTTACCCTTATTTTCTTGAACAGCTTGGAAGTCACGACGCGGTGTGCCTTTCCGTAATGCATCTCTATCGTGCCCTGCCTGCCCTTTATGACGACGCGGCCTATGTCTTCATCTCTTATTCCCAGCTTTTCGACTGCCTTTATTAGGTCCAGACGCTTCATATCCTCTTTAAGCTCGAATTCAAGGATGACCATTCCGAAGACATCCGCATACTCGCGGTAGTCCATGCGCTCCCGCACCCTTCCTTTACCACTCATCTTCATCTCCGGAACCCGTTTGTCTATGAAAAGCTCTATCCTCGAGAACGGTTCCTGTTCATCCCGGCTTACGAATGTTACGGCCTTTCCCTTCTTGCCCATCCTTCCTGTACGGCCTATCCTGTGAACATAGTCCTTGGGATACAGAGGGACATCGTAGTTGACGACATGGGTTATGCCTTCGACATCGATCCCTCTCGCCGCGACATCGGTGGCGACCAGTATGTCTATTCCTCCCGCCTTGAACTCGTTCATTGTCCTTGTTCTGGCAGCCTGAGACATATCTCCGTGTATGGCATAGGCCTTGTAATTCAGCTTCTTAAGCTGGTCCGCCAGCCTTTGCGTGCCTATCTTCGTCCTGCAGAATATCAGGTATTTCCCGGGCTCATTGTCGAGGAGCGCGGTGAGTTTGGCGAGCTTGTTCATTCCTCCGACCTTTATCTGGAACTGTCTTATTCCCTTTGCGGATATATCGTCCTTGGAAAGTTTTAGCGTTACTGGATTGTTCATATATCTGTGCGCAAGGTCCACGATCTCGTCGGGCATTGTTGCGGAACAGAGTATCATCTGCTTTTCATTGGGCGTCCTCGACATTATCCATTTTATATCGTCCAGAAATCCCATATCCATCATTCTGTCGGCCTCATCAAGAACGAATGTCTTAAGGTTTCTCAGGTCGAGCGCTCCCCGTTTTATAAGGTCGATTACCCTTCCCGGAGTACCTGCGACCACGGAGGTCTTGGGAAGGCTGCGTATCTGGGGCTCTATCGCAGAACCGCCGTAGACCGCCATCGTGTTCACCTTATATTCTCTGCCGAGAGCCTTCGCTTCTTCGTTCACCTGCTGTGCCAGTTCCCTCGTCGGAACGAGTATCAATGCCTCGACGCCCTTATTTTTCTCTATCCACTCGAATATCGGTATCAAAAAGGCCATTGTCTTTCCCGAGCCTGTTCTTGACTGTACGAGTACATCTTTTCCCTCCATTGCCGGGGGGATTGTGTTCACCTGCACCTCGGTCGGTGCCTTGTATCCCTTCTTTTTAAGGGCCTTTAAAGTCAATTCACTTAGATTTAAATCTTCAAAGTTCTTTACATCACTCATCTCTTTTCCCTTCTTTGCGTTTTTTTATACCACTCACATCTCCCAGTATTTAAAGGTTGATATGGTGAAGTTTAAATCCATGCGTCCGATGGCCTACCATGAATGAAAGAGAGGCCATGTTCTGGGGGCCATACAAAGACATGCTCAGATGCGACCTGTGCTCCCATCACTGCCTGATACCGGAAGGAAAGACAGGGATATGCGGGGTAAGACAGAATCGAAGCAATACGCTCTATGCCCTTTCATACGAAAAGCCGGCGGCCGTAGCGGTTGACCCGATAGAGAAAAAGCCCCTGTTCCACTTCCATCCAGGAAGCAGTGTGCTCTCTTTCGGAGGCGTAGGATGTAATTTCAGATGTCTGCACTGCCAGAACTGGGACATAAGTCAGGCGGACCTGTCCTTCCCTTACCTGAAAAGGGTACCTGTTGAGCGTGTCGCCCCCCTTGTCAGAAAATACCGCGCAAAAGGTGTCGCATGGACATATAACGAGCCGACCATCTGGTACGAATACACCTATGATGCCTCGAAACTGGTTAAAAAAGAGGGGATATATTCCGTATATGTCACCAACGGCTACATGGAAGAGGAGCCCATGAAGGAACTGAGGAAATATGTGGACGCCATGAACATAGATGTCAAGGCATTCACCGAAGAGTTCTACAAAAAGATTGTCGGTGCGAGGCTGCAGCCAGTACTTGACCATGCGGTCGCCGCAAAGGAGATGGGATATCACATAGAGCTGACATACCTGATAATCCCTGGTCAGAACGACGACCCTGACGAGATAAAGCGGTTCTCAAGGTGGGTGGCCGAAGATGTCGGAACAGATACTCCGGTGCATTTCTCAAGGTTTCACCCGGATTACAGGATGACAAATATCGGCCCCACACCCTACGGCACCATGATGAAAGCATATGAGAGCGCAAAGAAAGAAGGGCTGGAATATGTCTATCTCGGGAACATGCTGACGGACAAGGAGAACACATACTGCCCGGAATGCGGCGAACTGCTTATAGAAAGACGAGGATTCGGCGTAAGCAAATACCGCATAAAGAGGGGTAAATGTCCTGCATGCGGACACAAGATATCGGGGGTCGGCCTATGAGATTCAAAGCCGCTGCCGTAGACATTGACGGTACCATGACCGACGATGAACTGCTCCTGTATCCCGAGGCGATAAACGGTATACGAAAGCTGAAGGAACTCGGACTTGAGGTGATTGTCTGCTCCGGAAATGTCCTGCCAATCGCATATGCCATTTCGTTTTACACGGGTGCCAGAGGGCCGATAGTGGCTGAGAACGGTGGTGTTGTCTACCATGAGAAACAGATATGGGTTCTTTCCGAGCAGGAAAAGGCCCTTGAAGCCTTCTCATACCTGAGCGAGAGAATGCCCGTGAAAAGGCTGTTCACCGACCGGTGGCGTGAGAGCGAAGTGGGTTTCTATCAGGATGTGGATGTAGAGGATGTCAGGAAAGTCCTGAAAGGCCACGATGTGCTCGTTGAGAGCTCCGGTTTTGCCATACATATCATGCCCGACCACCTGACGAAGATGGACGGACTGCGCTTTCTATCGGAAAAGATTGGCATATCGACTGATGAAATAATCGCGATAGGGGATGGGGACAATGATGCTCGCATGATAGGGGGTTGCGGGTACGGGGTAGCTGTGGCAAATGCCTCGGAGAAAGCCAAGGAGAGCGCGGATTACATCACGAAAGAAAAGCACGGAAAAGGATTCATGGAAGCCGTGGAGCACATAGAAAAACTCGTGAAAAATTAAGGTGGGGGCACTGGGATTTGAACCCAGATCAGCGGGTATCCCCTGAGCATGTCAGGGTATTTACAGGTCATCGCTCCAGTTAATCATCATCGGGGCCTGGCCTAGGTCCCTCGGAGCATACCCGTTGGCAATCATTCCATGTAACTGGAGCCCGCCAGTCTGCCTGGTTAGCCTATGCCCCCGCGTAGCCGGGCTCCGTGAGAACTCAGCGGTTTCTCAGCCTCTGAGCCCTCTTTCTCTCTCTCATCTTCTTCTTACGCCATTTCCAGCGCATCTGGCCTCTTTTTTTCCATACTCTGGAGCTTCGTTTCATTTAAAGTCCTCTCTTTCGGTGTTTCTGGCGCTCTATTCCATCACCTTTTTTAACCTTTCGCTCAAAAGGCGGGAAAGCATTAAATCATAACCCGATTGCGCTCCCGTGGATTCCCTTGACGAACTGGCGGAGATGATACTCTCCGGGAAGATAAAGAACAAGGACGAGTTGAACCGCGAGAAAGTGAAGGTGGCCCGGAAATACCGACTTGACCAGATACCTTCCAACACCGAGATAATGCACAGGATACCGGAAGAAAGAAGAGAGGAGTTCAACCACATAATACGGATAAAACCAATGCGCTCTTTATCAGGTGTTGCTGTTGTCGCAATAATGACCTCTCCGTATGCGTGCCCGCACGGAAAGTGCATATACTGCCCCGGGGGGCCTGACAACGGAACTGCTCAGAGCTATACCGGCCACGAGCCTGCGGCCATGAGGGCGGAGCAGAACCATTTCGACCCATATCTTCAGACGACCAACAGAATAGCGCAGCTTGAGGAGATAGGCCACCCTACGGACAAGATAGACCTTATCATCATGGGCGGCACCTTCACCGCTAGGCCGTATGATTACCAGAGGGAATTCGTGAAAGGGGCCTTCGACGGTATGGACGGCATCATCTCAAAGAGTCTTGAAGAGGCGCAGGAACTCAACGAAAGGGCATCTCACAGGTGCATAGGTTTGACGGTTGAAACCCGCCCTGACTGGTTCATGGAGAATGAGATTGAGAACTCCCTGAGGCTGGGTGCTACACGGGTGGAGCTCGGAATACAGAGCACTTTTGATGATGTGCTGGAATTCGTGAAAAGAGGGCATACAGTGGCAGACAGCATACGCTCGACGAGGCTTACGAAGGACGCGGGTATGAAGATCGTATATCATATGATGCCCGGTCTTCCCGGCTCCTCGATACAAAAGGATATGAAATCCTTCAGGCGCATATTCACGGACCCAGACTTCATGCCTGACATGCTGAAGATATATCCGACCCTTGTGGTGAAAGGCACGGAACTCTATGATATGTGGAAAAAAGGGGAATACGAGCCGCTGGACACGGATGCCGCCACCGAACTCCTGATAAGGGTCAAGGAGATAGTTCCTCCGTGGGTCAGGATACAGCGCATACAGAGAGACATACCGACACAATATATCGAGGCGGGGGTGAAACGCAGCGACCTGCGAGGCTATATACAGGCGCGCATGAAGGAACAGGGGAAGAAATGCAGTTGCATACGGTGCAGGGAAATAGGGCACACGAACTCGAAAATAGGACCGAAAGATGTCTCTCTCGTGAGAGGGGACTACGAGGCTTCTCATGGAAAGGAGGTCTTTCTATCGTACGAGGGCCCGAATGCGGAACTCATCGGATTTGTAAGGCTAAGGAAAATCCCGGAAGATTCATGGAAGCCCGAGACGGGGGAATACGGCGCTATAATCCGTGAACTCAAGGTTTTCGGCTCGCAGGTTCCGATAGGTGATGAACCGAAGGGGAGATGGCAGCACCAGGGATATGGAAGGAAACTTGTGGACGAGGCCGAAATCATCGCAAAAGAGGGATGGGGCACGGATGGAATACTTGTTATGAGCGGCGTGGGTGTCCGTGAGTATTACAAAAAACTCGGATATGAAAGGGTTTCAACATATATGGGAAAGAGGTTCTGAAGGGTTTCAGTGCTCGTGCTTTCCCTCGACGAGGATATCCTGAGTGACCTGAAGCTCTCCCTTCTTGAAGCGCTCCACGGCATCCTTTACAGTACCTTTTGTGTTGCCGATTATCTTTATGCCCGCCGAGTTCAGGGCCTCGTAGGCGTTGGGTCCGACACCGCCTCCGGTTATCACGAATTCTATGCCTTTTGATGCGAGTGTCATACCGGCCTTCACACCCGCACCTCCACCGCTGACCTCGTTGGGTACGGCCTCAAAACTTCCGCTCTCCACATCGTATATGATGAAATACGGTGCCCTTCCGAATCTCTCGCTTATCTGTGAGTCCATATCCGTCCCCGTTGATGCGATTCCTATTTTCATTTTGATTCCTCCTTTTTCTTATCTTCCTTGTCCTTCTTTTTCTTCGGCTTCTTCTCCTCAAATCCCTTTTCGAGAGCGAGGCCTCCGTATATCAGATGCTCCACCGTCTCGCCCACATAGGTCCACCCCTGATAGAAGTTCATATCATCGGACATGTAGAGGTCGGCCATTATCTGGAGCCTTACGAGAGCCAGCCTCAGTTCCTTGCTTTTCTTAAGGGCCACCACCTCATTCAATCTCAGAGGGAGCTGCCTTGAATCACTGACTATGTCGGCGAGAAGTTTCTGCCATTTATTCAGTTTTTTCGGTCTATCTCCGCCGGTTATCGCGGTTATCACTCTCGGATCGTATTTTTCTCCGTCTATGTCTATCATGCGGGCCATCTTATCAAGCTCCCATTTTAGAGCGCTTAATAAAGATTGCGGGACTTATCGTGAACGGCAGTCCCGGAGCATCCTTGCAAGGTCCTCCAGATTGGGATTTTTCGCGGATATGCCGTTATCCTCCATGACCTTCTTCAGACGCAGGGGGTATGGAACCTCAAGGCCTGCCCTTTTCATCAATTTCTCATCGGAAAGTATCTCAGCACTCCTTCCGTCAGCAAGTATTGTACCCCTAAGGACTATCGTTCTGTCCGCCAGACGAAGGGCGGTGTCCATATCATGGGTGGATATTACGAATGTCCTCCCCTTACGCTTCATGCGCTCGATTATCAACAGAAGTTCTTCCCTGCTTGCAGGGTCAAGGTCGGAAGTCGGCTCATCCATTATCAGGAGTTCCGGCTCATATACAAGGGCCGTGGCGATGGACGCCTTCCTTTTCTCGCCCCCGCTCAGCTCATAAGGGTGTCGTTCGGCGAGTTCCGAAATTCCCAGTTCTTCCATCACATTCTTCGCCGCTTCTTTTGCCTTCTCTTCCTTCCAGCCGAAGTTCACCGGACCGAAGATTATATCGTCGTTCACGGTCGCTGAGAACAGCTGCACATCCGGGTCCTGAAAGACCATGCCTATCCTTTCCCTTATGTCTCGAAGTTTGCCCGAACGCTCCACAGATTTCTTGGTTATCTCCTTTCCGAATAGCCGGATACTTCCGGATGAGGGGGATATCAGTGCGGACATTAGCATGAGAAGGGTGCTCTTTCCACCTCCGTTGCTGCCCACTATGGCGACGCTCTCTCCCCGTTTTATGCTTAGAGATACGCCTTTCAATGCCTGCGTGCCCGTGGGGTATCTGTATGTTACATCCGTCATCCGAACGATGTGCGCATCCTCTTTCATCGGAACACTCCCGTTTCATTGGAGATTACCACAAGGCATACCATAAAGACCATGATTATGAAAAATACGCTGACCATACCGGGGGATGGGGGTCTTTCATATTTCATCTCTCCCCCGAAACCTCTCGCCTTCATTGCCATATACACTCTTTCATTCGTTTCATAGGACCTTATGAAAAGAGCGCCTATCAGAGGGGCATACATCTTCCAGTTGCGTATTGCGGACTGCTTTACGCCGCTCCTGCCTTTCCTCGACAGTATCATCGCCTGCATTATGCTGAAAAGATAGAAGATGTATCTGTATGTCAGCGTCATAATCATTATGAAAACAGTGGGTACTCCCACATATCGCAGGGAGCGCATAAGCGACTCCCATCTGGTGGTCAGGGTCAAAAGAACTGCCAAAGATATCGTCGTGGCCACTCGGAGTACAAGGGTGGTCGCCGCCATGACCCCTTCCTTTGTTATATTGATATTAATCCCATACATGGCCCACGAAAAGATTGTCTCCCCGGGGGTGACCGCCTCGAATATCGCAGGTATGGCTATGAAAAAAGTGAAAAGAGGTACGAAGAGCCAGACACGCATCAGATAATATGATATGGATATCCCCGATGCTGCGGCGAGAAACAGAGAGAAGCCGAGGAGAAAGAGAAAGACCCGGAGAGAGCCCGTCCATACCGCCAGAAATATGAGGGCGAGTATGCACATCAACTTCACTCTCGGGTCGAGAATCTGGAGAAGACCTCTCTGCGATGCATATCTTTCGGAGTAGAGCGCATCGGTGATGTAATTAGCTATTCCTTTGAGTGTCTTCTCCAGAAATCCCATCATTTCTCACCATCGTTCCCGGAGCTCTCTTCCTTACGCCAGAGTTCCACTGCCTTTCCCACACCGAGTGTTATGAAGATACACATGGAAACTCCTATTATTGCAGAGAGCCAGTAGCCGATGGATGCCATGAGCGGGCTGTCCCATCCTTCGACATTATAGTCCGGAAGAGGTGCGCCTCCGTATTGCTGTGGTTCCCATGTCTCGTTATCTCCGACCTGCACCTCCCCCCATTCGCCCCATGCATCGCCGTAATTCCATGTGGCCAGTATTCCTATGGGCGCCATTATGATGAGAGCTGTCATCACGATCCATGCCTTACTCATTCTCTTTCCCAATCAATCACCTCCGGATACCCATTTCTCCACATTGAGTATATCCGAATACCTGTCTTCCTGAGATTTGAGATATCCGACGACAAAGCCGGTTACCGCCGCCTCAACGGGCCCCGCTACGAGAAGATGAGCGAAGAGCATGGCAGGTATGGCCATATCTAGCCCGTACGGGCAGTATCCCGGAGATATGTATGGCTGTATGCCGAATTCCACTGCGGCTGCCAGAGCTGCAACGTTTATGCCGATATATCCCCCTATGCCCGCAGCTATCGCCCTGTTCCTGGCAGTATCCTTCTTCATGAGCTTCATTATCCCGCTGTATGTGTAGTATCCTACAAAAGGCAGTATGACAGCCATGTTGAGGCAGTTCGCACCCAGAGCCAGTATTCCTCCGTCTCCGAAGAAGAAGGCCTGTATCACAAGGGCTATCGTAACACCGATGACCGCCGCCCATGGACCGAGCAATATCGCTATCAGGGTTGCACCGACCATGTGAGCTGTCGTTCCATCCGGAACCGGCCAATTGAACATCATCACAAGGAAGGAGAATGCCGATAGCATGGAAAGCAGAGATATCGACCTATCTCCCATCTTTTCCCTTGCGATTTTAGCTGCGTACCACCATATGGGCACCATCACTGCCAGAAGGGTGATGGTCGTCAGAGGTCCGAGATATCCGTCGGGTATGTGCATCTTATCACTCCGTATTACTTTTTACGATTTTGTGCCACCATATGTCCTGAATATTTTAAGATTTTCCCGAACTCGTTGCACGGTATTCGTTTTTCGTCTTTTTATCCTTAATTTCATATGGCTTTTATCGGCAAAGTTTAAATCCTGTATCCTATCGGGAACCGGTGTTTCGATGTACAGACAGGCCACCTATGATGAACCGGTGATGGACAGGATTTCCGAAGGAAAGGACAGTGGCTATTTTCCGGATGTCGAGGTCGATGTTCCCGATACCTTGGTACGAAAGGAACTGAACATCCCACAGGTGCCGGAGAACAGGGTGGTGAGGCATTTTGTCAGACTTTCACAGATGAACTACGGAGTGGATTCGGGCTTTTACCCTCTCGGCTCATGCACCATGAAGTATAATCCGAAATATTCCGAAGATATATCCGCATGGGAAAAGGCCTCCGATATGCACCCGTATCAGGATGAACGGACTGTTCAGGGCGCTCTTCAGGTGATGTATGAACTCCAGCAGTACCTTGCGAAGATAGGCGGGATGGATGCCGTAACACTTCAGCCTGCGGCGGGGGCACACGGCGAGTTCACCGGGCTGCGCATAATAAAGGCCTACCACGAACTTCATGGGAATGAACGGGATGAGGTAATAGTACCTGACAGCGCTCACGGAACGAACCCGGCGAGCGCTGCCATGAACGGATTTAAGGTTATCGAAATAGAATCCGAGAACGGAATGGTGGATCTGGAAGCCCTTCAGGCGGCATTGTCGGAAAGGACGGCCGCCTTCATGCTGACAAATCCCAACACACTGGGAATATTCGAGGAAGAGGTTGTGAAGATAGCAAAAATGGTCCATGATGTCGGCGCTCTCCTTTACTACGACGGTGCCAACCTGAATGCCATAATGGGAAAGACCAGTCCGGGAAAGATGGGCTTCGATGTGATGCACTTCAACCTTCACAAGACATTCTCAACCCCACACGGCGGTGGAGGACCGGGTTCGGGCCCGGTAGGTGTGACATCCGAGCTCAGGGATTTCCTGCCCGTGCCTGTTGCCGATTTCGATGGGGAACGCTATTTCTTGAACTATGACATACCGCATAGCATAGGGAATGTTCGTGCGTACTATGGAAATTTCGCAGTGTTTTTGAGGGCGTGGCTCTATATCCGCAGGCTGGGTGGGAAAGGCCTGACCGAATCGAGCGAAATGGCCGTCCTGAATGCCAATTACATGAGATCCGTTCTTGAAAAGCACCTTGAAATGCCCCATAAACAGCTCAGAAAGCATGAGTTCGTTCTTTCCGGGGAGGAGCTAAAGAATAAAGGTGTCAGGACACTGGATATTGCCAAAAGGCTTCTGGACTACGGTTTCCATGCACCGACGATATATTTTCCTCTCCTAGTACATGAGGCCATAATGATAGAACCCACCGAGAGTGAGAGAAAGGAGGAGATGGATTCATTCACAGATGCCTTCCTGAAGATACTGGATGAGGTCGACAGAGAGCCCGAGCTGGTGAAGAGCGCTCCGCACAACGGGGCCGTACGGCGTGTCGACGATGTCCTTGCGGTGAAGCGACCGGTCCTTTCATGGAAAGACATCGAATAAGAGATACTATTTTATGCTCCGATACAATGTTCCCGCATGAAGAAGACGCCGGCCGATGTTCTCGGGAGCACATTCTATCTCGCCAGGATACGCTCACTTGAGATAAGGTCATACAGCATACAGATTGCGGTGATGGTAGGTTTGGGCTTCTTTCTCTCGCTTATGCAGGGAGCGAGCTTCAAACCCTTCTATTTTCCACTGGAGTATTTCATGTATGTGGCATATATCATGCTGTTCGCCATCTTCTTCGAGGCTTTCTTCTTCACCATTCTTGAGATAAGAAGTCAGGATAGCGGTGCCGCATCCTATTTTACGGCAAAAAAAGCTGCCAAGAACTCCTTGAAGATCATGGTCATAGCGATAATATTTCTGGTACTTGCGGCAAATCCCATTTCGGAGAAAACCATCGAGAATGTGAGCTCATATACGAAGACATATACCCTGGAAGATGGCAACATAACATTCGATATGAATTCGGTGGACCGCTTCGGCCTCATATACAATTATATCACCATAAAAGGTGGGTCATACACGGGCAACTATGACTGTTATCTCATGTATGCCGACTATTATCATGAAGGGATGTCGGACCCCGCTTCGAGATCGAGGTTGAGATTCACGGACAAGAATGCTACGGAGCCCCTTAAAATAATCCCTCCCGATATCACATTCGAGGAATACGTCGTTATCATACATGCACCTAGAAACAGCACCGGAACGATGATCGTTACATTCCATAATGATGTGAAGGACGCCTTTGTCCTGTATACTGGCATATTCGTGATATCGGCGGCTATCTTGCATGCGTGGTGGTTCGTATATCTTCAGAGATATATAAAGAAATACGGGACCGAACTGGTCTCGGTTTAATCGTTCTTCTTTCTTTTCATTATCCTCTCCTGTTCATAGTAGAGGGCGGCCATTGCCCTTGCAGCTCTTGTGGTCGAGGGATACACCGGTATTTTCTCCTCTTTAAGATCGCTGACCACCGTGGCCATCTCTTCACCGCCTATCCAGCATCCGAGTATCGGTTTGCCGTATCCGGTATGCTCACGTACCAGCTTTTCCAGAGCCCCTGCGTATTCTTTCGGACGAGCATATCCTGCGTGCACACATACGACTATTATTCCGTCGATGTTTTCATCTTCAAGAAGTATCTTGCTCGCGGATTCGTAAAGATAGAATCCTGCATCTCCTATGACATCCACGGGATTCCGGGGGGTGCTTATCGGAGGAAGTATCTCTGCGAGGCGCTCCTTCGTCCTGTCGGTTATCTCGGCCACTTCCAGACCTTCCATCTCAAGGGCATCGGATATCATTATGCCCGCACCTCCTCCATTGGTGACGATGCCTATCCTCTTTCCCTTCAACGGGGGCTGCCTTGAAAGAACAGTGGCGATATCAAAGAGTTCCGGGGTGTCCTTTGCCCTGTGTATCTTCAACTGCCTGAACACGGAATCATATATCTTGTCCGAGCCGCTGAGGGACCCGGTGTGTGTGGCCGCCGCTGCCGCACCAGCCTTTGTCCTTCCCGATTTTATGGCAACGATGGGTTTTTCACATTTGTTTACGGCATCAATGAATCTGCCTCCGTTCTTTATTCCTTCGATATACATGGCGATAACACGGGTGTGCGGGTCCTTGTTGAGGAAAGATATTATCTCCGCATCACTTACATCTATCTTGTTTCCAACGCTTATGATCTTGGAAAGGCCTATCTTCTCACGATTGGCGTGATGTATCATACCTATGCAGAGCGCTCCGCTCTGACTGGCAAGAGCTATGTTTCCGGGGTCCGGCATTCCGAACACGAAAGAGGCATCCAGTTCGTCTATGGGATTTTTGTAACCCATGGTATTCGGACCTATGACCCTTATGCCCGTTTCCTTTACTATTTGGCAGAGTTCATCCTCAAGTTTCTTTCCTTCCCCCCCAATCTCTCCGAATCCTGCGGATACGATTATAACCCCGGCAAGGCCTTTTTCAGCGCATTGTCTCACTATGCCGGGGACCGTCTTGGCAGGAGTCGTGATTATGCCGAGATCTATCCTATCGGGAATGTCGAGAACAGTGGGATAGCATTTTACCCCCATTATCTCCTTTTCCTTCGGATTTACCGCATAGATCTTTCCCGGATAGCCGGTGACGAGCACATTCAAAAGCGTTGCATGCCCTATTTTCGTGGGTTTCTTGGAGGCACCTATGACCACTATGCTTCTGGGAGAGAACATCTTTTCAAGCCTTGAATATTCCGATGAGTCCATGAGGATGAATGGCTCATGGTAATAATACTTACTCATATTCCGTCTTCCCTATTCTGATTCTGTGTTCGCGAATTGAAAATCAGAGTGAGAAATGAAGGAGATACCCTTTAAAAGAAAAAGAGCGAAGATATACTCATGAATATGTCGGGGAGAAGAGAAATACCTGAAAGAACATCTCAAACGATTCCGGATATGCGAGAGATCTTCACTTCGGGAAGAGATGATGAAAGCACATATCTGGAGCATATTATCGGGAAACATCGTCTTCCCACCGTAAAGGTTTGTCCGGAATGCGGCAATGAGTTCGAAGAGTTCGGAAAGGTCTGCCCCTCCTGCGGATGTAAACTTGAGAGCGTGGAAGACCCTCTGAAGACCGTTCTATTTCCGGGAATAAGCGATTTCTTTCTAGATGTGGACGGGGGGAAGGTCTTTATGACGGATGAGCATGGTAAAAAGGTTGCGAAACTGCGCATAGCTGGGGGTGAAAAATGAGCCGAGCGAAAAGCCCTATAAATTACATAATCAACGCCTGCATGGGTGATGATCCCTCGGAAGAGGATATCCGTCTGGCCAAAGAGATAATCCACTCCGATGATGATGACCTCTGGGAGCTTGTGAGCGCCGCATCTCTTCCCGTAGAAGATATAGACAGTATCGAATTACAGGAAATTCTCGGAGAGAACGGTATCAGCGATGTTGTGATATGCAGGAACTGCGGGTCCTTAATGGATATAAACGTTGAAAGATGCCCCGTATGCAAAAAGAAAAACATAGACAAGAACGACCCGTGGAGTCTGTACAGGTCGGTTTCGCATGAAAGGTCGGGAAAGGACCTTATTTTTATGAATTCGAATTACGAAGATGGAAAGCACATCTTTCTAGAAAGAATAATATCTCCTCTGTATGTGAGATACAGGGTGATAGAGATACAGATGATAGAAAAGATGCGCTCTCCGGTGGTTAGGATATACGAAGACAGAGGAATGAAAGGAGGTGTTTGAATGAACATGGAAGAAATAAAGGATGTACTGGCGGACGAAGATGTCCAGAAGATTTTGAAAGCAGCGTATCGAGTGCCGAAGAACCCGGTGGAAATAAGTGAAACATACGGTATCCCGATAGCAAAGACCTATAGAAAGATAAAAGTGCTGGAAGATGTGGGTCTGCTGAAGAAGGCATATGTGAAGAAAGACTGGAAGGGCAAACGGAGCGTATATTATAAAACGTCATGGGACGACGTCTATGTCACCTATAACGGTGGCTCCCTGAAAATACGCTTCGAGACCCTGATGGACATGAGCTCGGCACTCCGGCAGAGAATACTCACGCCCTGAATGCTCCTAGATCGATTTCCAGAGCACTGACCGGGTGCTCAATCTCAAATGCGGAGAGGACAGGGGGAGCTATCTCTCCGAAGAAACCGATTTCCCTTTTATCCATTAATATCGAAGCGCACCTTCCTGCGATAAAAGAGGGGTGTTCCTTTTCCTCCACGGTGAATTTGGCGGATATGTCGGCCATCACTCTCTGAACGAGGGATTTCACTGCCGTGAACGATGCCCGATCATCTTCCAGAACAGCGGCCATATGATATCTGTTCTTTCCGTCTCCGTCCACAACGATCCCGGTTTCAAACAGCCTCTGCGGAAGGTCCCTGTGCCGGTTCTCGTTCAGTATGGCCATCATGGAAGGCAGTAACCATTTTCTCATGGATGTGTGGAACTCGGTCACCGGATTCTCTATCTCCACGGTATCCTCCGGCTCCAAGCCCATCTTTACGAACTGCTCCTTTTCGTTCGTCAATGTAAGTGTCATTATCTCGTTGAATCCCAGACCTATGAGGCTCTCTTTCAGTGCTCTTTTCAATCCCGATATCGGCAGTGTCCTGCCGAACATCACACTCTTCGGAAGGCTGTCTCCCATGCTGTCATATCCGTATGATATGGCTATTTCCTCAACAAGGTCCACCTGATGCAGAAGGTCGTATCGATATGAGGGGACCCTGACATCTATCATCTCTCCCTTTTCAGCGCCAAATCTGGCTTTTTCAAGCATATCGACCATCGTGTCGGCGTCCATGTCAGTTCCCAGCATGGACCTCACATAACTCGGGTCGAGTTTCATCGCGGAACCCGACATGTCCGGCATTACCAAGGTTTCATCGGGATATCGTATCTCAACCCGGTGTATCTTTCCGCCCCGGTCCGCGAACATGGCGACTATTATAGCGACGACCTGAGAAACGACCGCCATATCTGTTCCTGTGACATCCAAAAACACTTCTTTCGTCTCCGGAGTTACGAGGGTGAGGTTTCCGTTGATTATCGGTGGGAAGGACAGAACATTGCCGTCCGTATCCATAAGTATGGGATACCTTTCCTTACCGTCGAGTACCCACGCATATTCCCTTCCTTTATCGTGTCTTTCCAGAATTTCGGCGAGATCGAGCTCTTCATCCATTCCGAGCGGTTCGAAACGCACTTCGTCCGGCCTCACTGCTTTGTAGATTATACTTCTGCCGATCCTTGACGAATCGTGTATGCCTATGGCGATCTTCTTTCTCTTTCTGCCCACCGTTGTATGGAGCTTTTCCTGTACGGCCATTATCGACTTTATGAGGAAATCGTCCAGTTCGAGTCCCGATATGTATGCCGAGCCGATATATGGTCTTACGGCTCTGACACTTTCATCCACACTGAGAGTGAAATCACTGTTTTCTACCGTGTATTCCACAAATCCCTTCTCAATTCCGAGAAAACCGCGCAGATGCCTCGCTATGCCTTCCACGGAGAACATATCCGAGCGGTTGGCCTCGACCTCGACCTCCATCTGGTCTCCATCGATTGATTCCACCTGAACGCCCATCATGGGCAGTTTGGACAGGTCTTTTTCACGGGCTCCTGACAGAGAAAGCAGGTCTTTTTTGCTCATTTTTATGGTGGGCATCGCCCCGGCAGTAACTTATGTAATAAAAAACCTGCTTTTTGACTGAAAATATAAAAATAAAGGGTTTATGAGCTTACTTCTTCTTCATTATCTTCATCCATCCGCTGCTCTCGTATATGGCAAGATCGCGCTCTTTGAGAAGGGTCTCGAATTCCTCCCAGCTTATCTCTTCAAGGCGAGGATTGTTCCCGCGAGTGAACTGTATCCCATCTGTCCCCTTCACTTTCGCAGGTTTCAGTCCCTTCTGCTCGCATATCTTGCGTGCATCCTGTATCCCAATCTCCTTCATTACCATATAAGGCCTCCGTATCCAGACGGATATAGGTGTCGGATTATTTATATTTTTCTATTGTCGGACACATAAACGCCTATCTTCGTTTCACACCGCTCACATCTATGCTCTTCAAACGCTCTCCGACATGTTCAAAGGCGTATATCTCCCATGCCAGTACCGCAACGGCCGCAACAACAGGGGAAAGAGCGATGAAAAGGAGGACCATATGCTTATCGAAATAATAGAACGGGGCGAATTCCATAAGGAACAGGGCGAATATCTCGAAGATGTATCCTATAGCCATAATTGTCAGGAAATCATTGACATAGAGCTTGATATATAGCCTTTTATCCCTGTCCATCGAAAATGAAATGGAAAGACACTATTTAATGGTTTTCCCCGTGTCCTGTGAACGGCGTACCTTCTAGCCCGATCAAGAGGTTTGCACAACTCACTTTCCATCGATATGTTCCATATCCGAGACGGAATTATCCGTTGTATCTCCATAGCGGTAAGGGAGACACAGCACTATAAATCCCACAAAGAGAGGGAAAGAGAGAACGAAAAAGCTTTCTTTCCACTGATTGGGCGGATAAAAAGGAAAAAGGCCGCTTATGAAAAGAAGAAAAAACCATGCCGCATAGGCCACTGACACAAGTTCAAAATATTCTTTCAGATGTGCCTTGATATCCGCGTTTCTCTCGAGACTCATCGAAAATAAAATGGAAAAGGAGTATTTATGCTTTTCCTGTCTATCCCATTATCTCGGAGAGCGCATCCTTCCATGCCTCATATGCCTTTTCCATCTCGACCTCGAGAAGCAGATGTTCATAATCGGATATCCCTATATGCTTTCCTCCGACACGCCCCAGCCTGAACGAGTCCGGAACCGTGTCCTCGAATTCCGCCTCTTTTCCGGCAGGGACCTCCACGAGCCATCTGGACGGAGACTCCGAAAAGAGCCTCATATCCGCCCTGAACTCGCCGAGAGCGCCTATGTCTATATCCGCCCCGACATCCCCTCCGAAACACATCTCGGAGAGCGCGACCGCTATACCGCCTTCGCTTATGTCGTGAGCCGACAGCGCCATATCTTTCTCCATTGCTTTCAGCAGACCTTCGCTTCTGGATAACAGGGCTTTCGGGTCAACCTTCGGGACCTTTCCGGAAGTTCCTCCCGAAATCTCGTAATATGTGCTCCCGCCCATATCATCGCCTGTGCTTCCAACGAGGTAAATGCTGCTGCCTTCTTTCTTGAAGAAAGAGCCGACGGCTTTACGGATGTCATTCATGAGGCCCGCACCCATGACGGTGGGCGTAGGTGCTATCGCTCCGGCAGGGCTCTCATTATAGAAACTGACATTTCCCGATGCATAGGGTATTCCGAGCTCCTTTCCCGCATCTCCCAGAGCCTTGACCGATTCCCTGAATTCCCAGAACTTATCCGGCTCTTCGGGATTTCCGAAGTTAAGGCAGTCCGAAAGTGAATGAGGGGTGGCACCCACTGCGATGAGGGAACGATATGCTTCATCAACGGCGTTCCATGCACCCCAATACGGGTCTATCTCCGATACTTTCGGTGCGACTCCGGTGGAAAGGGCCAGACCCTTCCATGAGTCCACAACGGGTTTCAGGAGCGCCGCATCACCATGCGTCTCATGTCCTGTCTTCCCCTGCATCGGGGTGAGAATCGTGGATGCCCTTACCTGATGGTCGTACTGCCTTATCACCCATGCCTTGGATGCGATGTTGGGATGAGCGAGCAGTTTTAAAAGCATCTCCTCATAATCCGGCTCGTCCGGTATCTTTTCCTTGATCTTTCTTTTCGGAACCCTGTATTTCCGTTTGTAAACCGGTCCTGCGGTGTAGAAGTTCAGGTCAAGGTCTATGACGGTATCCCCATTGTGCCTGACAACTATGTTGTGGCCTTCCACCGCCCTGCCTATCGGTGTTGCAAGAACATCCCATTTATCGAAAATATGCATAACGGCATCGAGATTCTCGGGTTTGACCGCAAGCATCATCCTTTCCTGAGATTCGGATATCCATATCTCCCACGGTTCCATGTCCTCTTCTTTAAGCGGGACCTTTTCAAGATCTATCTCCGCACCGAGTCCGGCATCAAGTGCCATTTCCCCGGCACAACTGGAGAGCCCTCCTCCACCCAAGTCCTTCATTCCTTCAACGAGACCTTTTTCATTGGCCTCGAAACAGGCATGGAAAAGCGGTTCTTCGGTTATCGGGTCTCCTAGCTGAACAGCACCTCTGGATTCTTCTTCCGAGCTCTCTTCCAGTGTGAGCGATGCAAAGGTCACTCCGTGTATGCCGTCCCTTCCGGTCCTACCTCCGGCCAGAACAAAGATGTCCCCTGCCCGCTTAACCCTGCTGTGAAGTATCCTGTCCTTCCTGACTATTCCCGCACAACCGACATTGACAAGCGGGTTTCCTGTGTATCCCTCATGGAATTGGGTTATTCCCCCAACGGTCGGTATGCCCATGCGGTTCCCGTAATCCCTTATACCCGCAACAACTCCGCCGAATATATACCTCGGATGTTTCACGCCTTTTGGCACATCTTCGTATCTTTTGTCCGGAGGGCCGAAGAATATCGGGTCTATCAGTGCTATGGGCTGCGCTCCCATACAGGCTATGTCCCGGAGTATGCCGCCCACACCTGTTGCGGCACCGCCATACGGCTCTATTGCGGATGGATGGTTGTGCGACTCTATGGCTACCGCATAGGCGTGCTCCTCATCGAACTCCATCAGTCCGGCATCCTCGTTCGCTATGAACTGGTCGTTCTTCAGTGAGAAGATGAACTCTTTCAGAAGGGCTTTCGATGATTTATAGCAGGAATGCTCCGACCATGCCTGCCCTATCGCCTGAAGCTCGGCATCGGTAGGATTCCTTTTCAGGTCTTTGAAATGCTCGCGCACCCTCTTCATCTCATCGACGGAGAGTGCGAGCCCCATGCTGTCGCTTATCTCTTTCAATTCCTCATCGGATGCTCCTTCAAGGATGACCTCGTAGATGCTTCCCTTTTTCAGGTACCGCTCCATCTCACTCCCTCTTTACATTCACCGTGTATCTGTGTATCACCGGGTTTGCGAGGAGCTTTCTGCACATCTCCTCCACCTCTTCCACGGCCTTCTTCTCGTCTTTTTCATCCACTTCTATCTCGAAGACCTTGAGACTGTGTACCTTTTTGACATCGAATCCGAGCATTTCGAGGGCCTTGCGCGTGTTCTCTCCTTCTGGGTCCGCAACGCCTTTTTTGAGCTCTATTCTGACCTCTAAGACAGACATGTTCCGCCCTAAAGCCAACAGGCTTTTAAGTATGTCGGACAATCATCCCTTCAGTTCTATACTTGCTATGTCAGAATAAACGGGACCGTTCGGTGTCAGTACGCTTTTCTTCAGTTTCACTTCGCTGACCCGGACAGTTCCGAAATAGGCATCCCGATATCTCTCGATTATGGGCCTTATGCCCCTGATTTTCCTGTCCTTCACCCTTGCAAGGGTGAGATGCGGTGAGAATTCCCTTCTATCCCTTCCCATGCCGGACGCGTCACATATATCCTCAACCTTTTTCCGTATGGCGGAGAGTTCGCCGCCCTCCTCAATTCCGGCCCATATCACCTTCGGGTTCTTGACACTGGGAAAAGCGCCTGCCGACGATACTCCGAAAGAAAAAATGGATTCCGATTCAAGGGCTCTCAGGGAATTCGAGAGCTCTTTCGCCTTATCCTCGCTTATGTCCCCCAGAAAACGGAGCGTTATATGCATATTCTCCGGCTCAACGGTTTTCAGATGTGTCGGGCTTTGTTTCAATTCGTCCATAAAGTCCGTAATTCCTGAAAAAGCATCGACTTCCACAGCTATGAATGCCCTTATCATCATATTCCACCGGTCAAGTAGAGCGCAATGAGTGAGCCTAAAAATATTCCCATGCCGACTGCGGCAACATAGGCCATACGGTCTATCTTCTTTTTGACCTCTTCTTCGTCCATTCCAGCCCTGTTCCCATTCGGACCGCCGTTTATAAGACCCTTTCTGTTCTGCATACCTTTTTTGAGAGCACTCGCCATTTTACCCGAGTTTTCATCTGCTTCCTATATTTATACTCTTTGGCACAGAAGTCTAACGGTTTATGGAATTTTTCAAAATATGGTTGAAAAATAAGAAAATTTTTCAGAGACCGTACTCTGCCGTCTCCCTCAGTTCCTCTTCTATGCGCATCAACTGGTTGTACTTCTCCACTCTATCGACACGGCAGGGAGCGCCCGACTTTATCTGGCCCGTGTTCATGGCAACAGCGAAATCCGCTATGAAGTCGTCGGCGGTCTCTCCCGAGCGGTGCGATACAAGGGTCTTCCATCCGGCATGATGAGCCATGTTCACAGCCTCTATCGTTTCGGTGACCGTGCCTATCTGATTCAGCTTTATCAGCGCCGCAGTTGCCGCCTTGCGCTCTATACCTTCCTTTATCAGCTTCGGATTCGTAACGAAGATATCATCGCCGACGATCTGCACCCTATCCCCGAGCTTTGAGGTTATCTCAACGAAGGCATCCCAGTCATCCTCCGCAAACGGATCCTCCATGAGTATTATCGGGTATTTCGAGGCGAGTTCCTCATATATGTCCAGAAGTTCGCCCGCACTCATCTCCTTTCCCTGAACGATGTACTTTCCATCCCTGAAGAAACCGCTTGCCGCAGAATCTATGGCTATCTTGACCTCATCCGAATATCCCATCTCATCCATCGCCTGCGTTATGGCCTCGAATGGTTCCTCTATCTCCTTCATCGGAGGGGCGAAACCTCCTTCGTCCCCGACATTGGTGGCTGTTTTTCCGTACTTCTTGTTTAGGACCGATTTCAGTTGATGATATGTTTCCGAGCCCATGCGTACGGCTTCCCTGACATTCTCGGCACCTATCGGTGCTATCATGTGCTCCTGAATGGAAAGCTCGTTGCCCGCATGTGCCCCTCCGTTTATGACATTCATGAACGGCACCGGAAGGACATGGGCGTTCGTTCCTCCCAGATACCGGTAGAGCGGCATCTCAAGGAGGTATGATGCGAGACGCGCCGCTGCGAGAGAGACAGCGAGCGTGGCATTTGCGCCCAGTTTTGACTTGTTTTGCGTTCCGTCAAGGCCGATGAGCATGAGGTCTATCTTCCTCTGCTGCATGACATCCATCCCTATGAGTCGGGGTGCGATATGCCGTTCTATGTTCTCTATGGCCTTCTTCACACCTTTTCCGTGGAATCTCTCATCTCCGTCCCGGAGCTCCACCGCCTCCCTCTTTCCTGTGGAAGCACCGGAAGGAACGGATGCACGACCCATATACTCTCCCGCAAAAAGCTCCACTTCTATCGTCGGATTGCCCCTTGAATCGAGGATTTCCCTCGCCTGAACCTCTGTGATTTCGAACATAGGGGAGAATGGCATGAGGTATTTATTGGTGTTCCCGAGGGTTATCTTTATATGCTATAAAAGAATAGGGGGCAGGTAACATGGCACGAGTCAAGCTCATCACGGACCCGACGGAAATCGTCTATGCGCTCCACTGTCTGGACACGGAAACGAAGAGAAAGCTTTTTCTGGACCTGATGGAATCGTGGAAGACCGTGGACGAGGTAAAAGAGACATATGGGGAGGAGGGCATCGATGCTCTCAAGCTTTTTGAGAAGATGCACCTTCTTGAAAGCCAGTGGAGGCCAGTGCCCGGAAAGGTAGAGCCGACAAAGGCCTACCACATACTCTACGACGGTTTTCACATAGACCTGACCTCCTCGATAATGGATATGATAGATGTACTTACGGCCACGATAATGCCCGAAAAGGAGTACAAGAAGATAGACGACAAGATGGTGGAACTCGTAGGTGAGAAGGGCATATACCTCGGAGACCTGATAGAGGCTCTGGGGCTGTCTCCGACCATGGTAAAGGCACTTGTCCGGCGCTCTTCACGCGTTATGTACAGGGGGCAGACCGTCGACCCGGTCAGGATAGAATGATAGCGGTTCTCAGATGGGGGCACAGGATACCGCGGGACTCCAGAATAAGCACCCATGTCGTTCTCACGGCCCGTGCCTTCGGCGCGGATATCGTTTATGTCGATACCGAAGACAAAGTACTTGAGGAAACCGTGAATTCGGTGACGGAGCGCTTCGGCGGTCCTTTTGAGATAGAAACGGGAGTGAACTGGAAGAAGATAGTACGGGAATGGAAGGGAACGAAGGTACACCTCACGATGTATGGAAAGCATATAGAGGATGCACTCCCTGAGATACCGAAGGACGATGTCCTCATAATCGTTGGTGCCGAGAAGGTTCCGAGGGATTTCTACGAGATGGCGGATTTCAATGTGGCGGTGGGAAACCAGCCGCATTCCGAGGTTGCGGCCCTTGCGGTGTTCCTTGACCGCCTGCTGGAAGGAACGGGCCTGAAAAGAGAGTATGAAAATGCCGAGGTCGAGATTGTCCCGAACCCGAGAGGGAAAACGGTGAAGGAGAATGTATCCGGACGAAAATGAGTGCCTTGAACTCCTGAAAAGGGCGGGATGCGGGAAAAATGTCATCGCGCATGTCAAAGAGGTCGCCGAACTTGCGGTGAAGATGGCGGAGCGCTGCGCTGCGAATCTTGAACTGGTGCGTGCCGGAGCCCTTTTGCATGACATCGGAAGGGGAAAGACGCACGGAATTGAGCATGCCGTGGTGGGTGCTGAACTGCTCAGAGAATGGGGTTATCCCGAAGAAGTGGCTCTCATCGTTGAGAGGCATATAGGCGCGGGAATAGACCTGAAAACCGCTGAAAGGCTGGGACTTCCGGCTAAGAACTACATACCGCAGAGCATCGAGGAGAAGATAGTTGCCGAGGCGGACAACTACGCAGGCGAGGGTGAGGAAGGGATAAAGAGGCTCGCGGAAAGGCTCAGGGAAAAGGGTGATGCAGTGGCGGCGGAGCGCGTGATGGCGCTGCACGAGGAATTAAAGGAGTGCATTCCCGAGAACATGCGTATGTGATGTTTAAGCGCTTCATTCATGGTAATCATTGAGAATGGATTATAAATGCATGATTGGGAAAGGAGGCACAACACGGGATAAACTTTAAAGTATATGCTGAATTCAGGATGCAAGGTGGAAAAAATGACGGACTTTTCAAGATTTCTCGCTGAAAGAACGGCTTCAATGAAAGCCTCCGAGATAAGAGAACTGCTGAAATACGCCAGTGTGCCCGGTGTGATATCATTCGCAGGAGGGCTTCCGAATCCCAAATCGTTCCCTGTGGAAGGACTCAAAAAGATAACGGACAAGGTGCTGTCGGAAAAGGGCAGCGTAGCACTTCAGTACGGAACGACGGAAGGTGTCCCCGAACTCAGAAGAGCGATAGCGAAAAGGATGAGGGAACAGAAGGGATTCAAAGCCGATGAAAAAAATACTATAATAATGAGCGGCTCCCAGCAGGCCCTCGACATACTCGGAAAGCTCTACATGGAGCCGGGAAAGGTGGCCATAGTCGAAGGACCGACATATCTGGCCGCACTGGGTGCGTTCAGGCCCTATGGCGGAGAGATAGTGGGGGTCAGGATGGACGAGAACGGGCTGGACACAAACCTTCTGGAAGAAACCATGAAAAAACTGAAGGCAGAGGGGAAGGTTGTTCCGTTCATATATACGATACCCACATTCCAGAACCCTTCCGGAGTCACGATGAGCGAGGAGAGAAGGAAACACCTTCTTGAAATCGCAGGGGATTACGATGTGATGGTCATTGAGGACGACCCTTACGGTGAACTTCGCTATGCCGGAAAGGAGCTCCCGAACCTGAAAGCGTTGGACCAGGATGGGAGAGTCGTCTATTTCGGAACCGTTTCAAAGATTCTTGCGCCTGGACTCAGAACCGGATGGGTGATCGGTAGCGAGGAGATCGTGGGAAAGTTCGTGATAGCTAAGCAGGCGGCGGACCTGTGCACGAACACCCTTTCTCAGCACATAATCGCAGAGGCGTTCTCGGGAGGTGTGCTTGACAGGCACATACCTGAGATAAGGAAGCTTTACTCCGCAAAGAGAAATCTTATGCTGGACGCTCTGGAAGACAGTATGCCCGAAGGGGTCACATGGACGAAACCCGAAGGAGGAATGTTCCTCTGGGTATGGGTTCCGGAGAAAATAAACACCAAGGAGATGTTCACCACAGCTCTTGAGAAAAAGGTCGCCTATGTGATCGGAGAGGCCTTCTACCCGGACAGAAGTGTCAAGAACGCAATGCGCCTGAATTTCACATTCTCCTCCGACGAAGAGATAAAGGACGGCGTAAAGAGGCTGGCCGATACCATCAGGGGCTATATATGACATGGAAACCTTTTCCATAATCCTTATTTTTGTAATGGGTGCATCCGTCGCATACCCTCTCATTTTCAATAAATGGGGCACCGTTTCACTGGTTCTCGGGAATCTCATAGTATATTCCGCGATACTTGCACTCAGTATTCTCGGAATGAAGGAGACCTTCTATTCCACGGTCATGGACCTTGTCTTCATCCCTTCCGACCTTTACGGCTACCGGATATACACCACCATGACCTCCGCATTCTTTCATATATCCCCCACACACATATTCATGAATCTCGTGTTCCTTTTCCTGCTGGGTTTCCCACTCGAAATAAAGGCGGGTTCGAGGCTTATGGCCGCACTTTACCTTCCATCGGCAATAGGCGGTTCGATACTTTATGCCCTCCTTTCACCGGGAAATACCCCTGCACTCGGGGCTTCCGGAGCCATATCCGGATTGCTGGGTGCCCTTGTCGCACTCTATCCGAGGGACGAGATTCCCATGTTTCTGGGTCCGATATTCCTGAGAAGGGTCCCAGTCTTCATCGTTGCAGGTGTTTTTCTCATAATGGAAAGCGCATACGCAGTGAGCACCGCGGATAATGTCGCACATACCGCACATATAGGGGGCCTGATCGCAGGTATGGCTGTCGGAGCGGTGGGGTCTAAAATAGCGTTCAGAGGAAGAAGACCGTCCGTGATGGGTGCCGAAGGCCTTGAAGAGCTGGCTACGAATGAAGAGCTCAGGGAGGTTCTCCAAAAGATCAAGAACGAGGACAACCCGGAGATAAGGGATGCGTGGCTCGAGGAGTTCGCGGCATCCTCGAAATGCCTGGAATGTAGCGGAGCGCTCCATATCGAAGGAAAGAAGATCGCATGTGAAAAGTGCGGATGGGAGAGGAAGATAGAATAGATTTTAAGCACGGACATATACACCCATGCTCAAATTCGTAGGACTGGGGCTTTACGGTGTGAAGGACATAAGCGTTAAAGGCCTTGAAGCCGTGCGCTCCGCAGACATCATCTACCTTGAGAACTACACTTCAAGACTCATGGGGAGCAGCGTTGAAGAGATGGAATCGTTCTTCGGAAGAAAAGTGAAGGTTCTCAGCAGGGATGAAGTGGAGAGCGGCAGGATATACATAGAGGAGGCTAAGGAGAGGGACGTTGTGTTTCTCACGGCCGGAGACCCGATGGTCGCAACGACCCACATTGACCTGAGAATCGAAGCGATGAAGAAAGGCATAGAGACGAAGGTGATGCACGGGCAGTCGATAATGGCTGCAGCCCCGGGACTTCTCGGATTGCAGGCCTATAAGTTCGGAAAGACCGCTTCAATACCGTATCCCGAAGAGAACTTCAGACCCACGACACCCTATGAGGTTCTTATGGACAATATGAAACTCGGACTCCACACCCTTTTCCTGCTTGACATAAAGGAGGAAGGACGATATATGAACCCATCGGAGGCCGTTGAACTCCTGCTTGAGATGGGAGAAAAACTGAGAGATGACACATTCAACGGGAAAAGCCTCGTATGTGCGGTATCCCGTGCAGGCTCGGAAAGTCCCGGACTCTGGTGCGGAAAGGCGAAGGACGCGCTCAAAAGGGATTTCGGCCCGCCGCTTCACTGCATAGTCGTGCCCGGAAGGATGCACTTCATGGAGGAAGAAGCGATTGAAATGTGGCTCGACGAGGGTGCATAAAATTCAAAATCAGAATTGAATACCTGTGAGGTGAAATGATGTTCGGACGGAAAAGGAAAAAGAAGGAAGAGGTAGAGCCGGAGCCGGAGGGCGAGAGCATCGCCGATGTTCTGAACTCCCGGACAGGAAAAATAGAGAGAGAACTTGCCGCTCTTGAGGAAAAAAGAAAGAACGGTGAGATGAGCGATGAAGCTTACTTTGAAACGAGGAAGAGACTGGAATCCCTGAAAAGGCAGATGGAGAATATGGGTTAAAGGGACCTTAATTTAATTCATACTCACACAGCCCCGACGGGATTGCTCCTTCATTTTATCTCCACCCGCTTACCCGTAACCATGTATGTAACCTTTTCCGCCATTTTACAGGCATGGTCCCCGCACCTTTCGAGATATCGGGCGACCATTATGTAGTGGGAGCATCTCGTTATCTTTTGCGGGTCCTCCATCATATATGTTAAGCACTCTCTGAATATTGAATATCTCAGGCTGTCCAGTTCGTCGTCCCTTTCGGTGAAGTCGTTTATGTATTCGAGATTCTCCTCCTTAAAGGCTCGAAGAGCATCTCCGACCATTCCGGATGCCTGCTCCGCCATATATGGAATCTCCACAAGCCTGCCCACATGGGGTTCCCCGGCCAGTTCCTCGGCAACCTTTGCGATATCTTTGCCATATCTTCCGACCCTTGCAAGATATGTTATCAGTTTCAGGGCGGTTCCTATTGTTCTCATATCCTTTGCCATTGGCTGATACAGAGCTATCATGGAGAGCGCCTTTTCTTCTATCATGTCGTCCATCTCGGCGAGCCTGTTCTTTCTGGATACCACTTCATCCGCCAGTTCCGTATCCTGCTCTTTGAGGGCTTTCACTCCGTCGACAAGCATGGAAGTTGCCATCTCTCCCATCTTCTCGATATCTCTCTTCAGTTCCGCCATTTCCATATGGAATTTTTCACTCATTCTATCACCTACACAAGTTCTCCCGTGAGATACCTTTCCGTCAGTTCGGATTCGGGACTTTCGAATATCTTTTTGGTTTCTCCGACCTCTATCAGATCGCCCACATAGAGAAATCCGACATGGTCGCTTATTCTCGCGGCCTGAGAGGGCGAATGCGTGACCAGCACGATGGTATACTCCTTTTTAAGCTCAAATATGAGGTCTTCGACCTTTCGTGTGCCTGTCGGGTCTATGTTCGCGGTCGGTTCGTCCATCAGGAGTATCTTCGGTTTCATGGCAAGGGCCCGCGCTATGACGAGCCTCTGTTTCTGTCCGCCGCTTAGGTCCGAAGGGTAATCCCGCAACCTGTCCTTTATCTCTCCCCACAATCCGGCTTTTTCAAGTGACCATCTTATCCGCTCATCAAGCTCATCCTTGCTCCTTATCAAACGGTTCAGTTTAAGCCCGATGGCCACATTTTCATATATGGAAAGATGTGGGAATGGGTTCGGATATTGGAACACCATGCCGACCTCTCGACGCACATTCATCGGGTTCACATTCTGCGAGTATATGTTCTGTCCGAAGACTCTCACTTCGCCATCCACTTTCGCATCCTTGTTCAACTCAAGTATTCTGTTAAATGAGCGCAACATAGTCGATTTTCCGCATCCGCTCGGCCCCATTAGAGCAAAAACCGCCTTTTGAGGTATTTCGATGTTCACCCCTTTTATCACCCGATTATCCCCGTAAGAGATGTTCAAATCTTTCGTTTCTATGGCATATCTCATAGTTTCACCTCTTTCAGACTCATTCTTATTGGTATGAACGCACCCAGAAATATTACGAGAAGCACAAGAGCGGCACCCCATGCCATCGCATGGTCCGCAGGATTCGGGCTCTGGACAAGGGTGTATATCAGAAGAGGTATGGCCCCTATCGGAGAATCCAATCCGTCGGGATATGTCTGATAAAGTCCGCCTACAGTAAATAGAAGGGGGGCGGTCTCTCCGGCGACTTTCGCCATAGATATGAGAACACCGGTCAGTATGCCTCTCTTGGCTATCGGTGCCAAAACCTGAAATAATGCCCTGAACCTCTTCGTGCCAAGGCTGAAAGCCGCTTCCCTGAATGTAAACGGTATTTGAGACATGGATTC
Organism: uncultured Thermoplasmata archaeon; assembly: GCA_964475625.1. Taxonomy (GTDB): domain Archaea; phylum Thermoplasmatota; class Thermoplasmata; order WALJ01; family WALJ01; genus JALTFR01. The sequence continues at coordinate 28,643 of CAYYXK010000009.1, forward strand.
CTTCGTATATACCGCCACATACGGCATCATTATTATCGCCAATGCGAATGCGCCCGCGATTGCGGAATAAGACCCCATCGGAATCACGAGTACCTGCATGACAAAAAGACCGACCAGAACAGTCGGAAATTCCAGCATTATCTGAAGCAGTGTCGTTGTGGCCTTGCCTATCTTGCTGTCTGGATACTCATACGCATAAATCCCAACTGCGAAAGCTATCGGTATTCCGATCAGCGATGAAAGAAAGGTCAACATCAATGTTCCCACTATTGCCGGTCCTATCCCTCCCTCACCGAGTGTTCCGGTTATGAATATGGGGCCGGTATCCATTATGGCCCCTATCCCATTAGAAAATACCATATAAATTATGTGCAAAAGAGGTAAGATGGCCAGCGCGGTGAGCACTGCAATCGTGGAGAGGAATACAAGGTCCTTAACCCCTCTGAGATTAAAGGCCCACATTCTTCTTCCACCTCCTAAGCACATACAGTCCTATCAGATTCACTATGAGTCCTATCACAAAAAGGAAAAGACCGGCTGCATAAAGCGCGGATGTCATGTGTTCGTATATGAACGCATTTCCGAACTGGTTTGATATCAGCGAAGATACCGTATATCCCGGAGAAAACATGCTTGCTCCCAGGTTAAAGGAATTTCCTACGACAAGGCTCACGGCCACGGTTTCTCCTATCGCTCTGCCAAACGCCAGAATTATGCCGGAATTTATGGCCGGCTTGATGTATCCGAGAAGGAGTTTCGTGGATTCGTATCTTGTAAGCCCCAAAGCATATGCGGATTCTTTGTATTTGAATGGGACCATCTGATATGCTTCCCTTATTACGGCGGATGCGAAGGGAGTTACCATGATTCCCAACAGTACCCCGGCTGCCATGATACTGAATCCAGATATCGGTTCGGTGGAAAAGATAGGAACGAATGAAAGTCTCTCATAAACCGGTTCCATAAAACTATCTTTGAGTGTGGGAACGAGGAAAAAGGCACCCCATATCCCGTAAATTATCGTGGGAAGTCCGGCCATGACATCGGAAGTTATTATGAGAATGTTCTTTATTCTCTTCGGTGCGTAGTCGATGACAAAGATGGAATATGATATTGAAAGCGGGAGTGCGATGCCTATTGCGATAAGCGAGGTGTATATGCTGCCGAATATCGGCGACAGCAGCCCGTATTGCTCCCGGGATGGGTCCTCGGTGGCATTCCAGATATTCGCGAAATAGAGATCCAAGCCGTATCTGTGGAATGCGGGAATGGATTTCATGAGATACACGAACAACATCCATATGAATATCGCGAACACCGTTATCACGGCAGGCGAGGTCAGCAGGTCAAAGGCATCTATCTTTCTCATGGACGACCCTCCTTTTTTGTGTCATCGGTTCCGGAGCATATCTCTTTTTTTCCATAATTAACACCTTAATATCAAAAATAAAGGGTTTATGTTTGTATCTGATTCACTGCGCTCAGCCCCATCCGTGCCACATCTTCAGGCAGTCCGACATATCCGGGAGCCAGATTCTCCGGCTTCTGTCCCTCTGTCAGCACCCATGTTAGGAACTCCTTTATCGCAGATGCCTCCTCCGGGCAGTAGTGCTTTCCATTGAGATTCTTCCAGATGAGCATGTGCGTGAAGGCCACTATCGGATATGATTCGGAACCGGGTGCGTTCAGGAGCTGTGTGAGGTCCTCTTTGTATCCTTCATCGGGTTCCGGAATTTTGGAACTGACACCTGCTACCGCCGCCTTTATTGCAGAGTCGGTGGGTTTTACATAGCTACCGGCAGCGTTCTCAAGATATGCTGTCGGAAGACCCTCTTCTATGGCAAAGGAGAGCTCCGTGTAGCAGATACTGTATTCCGTCTGCTTCAGGGTGGAGACGACCCCGGGATTTCCCTTTCCCCCCAGACCCCTTCCGATCTCATCAGTGGGCCAGTTCACGGTCTTTCCGGCTCCGACAGTGTCCGCCCATGTCCGGTTTATGACACTCAGATATGTCGTGAATATCGATGTTGTTCCGCTGGAATCGCTTCTGTGCACGACGATTATCTTCTCGTGCGGCAGCTCCATATCCGGGTTGTTCCGGACTATCATCGGGTCGTCCCAGTACTCTATATCTCCGATAAACACCCCGACAAGCGAGTCCTGAGTGAGTTTTATATCTCTGACACCCGGGACATTGTACGATATCACTACGGCACCGACGACTTCGGGAAATTGCAGTGGCTGGTCGCCTGTTGCGGTGAACTTGTTCCATGTGCTCTCGCTCACAGGAGGGTCTGTTCTTCCTATCTCGGTAAGTCCCTGCATGAATGCCTCCTGTCCGTGTCCGGAGCCTCCGCCTTCATACTCTATCTTCACATTCGGATGCCCCTCCTGATATGTGTCTATCCACTCCTGTACCTGATACTGAGGGAATGTGGCACCGGTTGTGTGGAGAACCACCGTATCATTTCCTCCGCTCTCTACTTTCATGATTGCGAAGGCCGTAAGCACCACCACTAGTGCAAGGGCGAGGGCCGCTATGGTTTTTGTTTTCGTTTCCATGTTTTTCACCTGTTTGGCAGAAGGCCCTGAGAGATATATACTTTCTCGATATAGATTATAGTTAACTAAAGTAACACAATAGAACTATATAGTGAAATGTTGAGATATAGAAAAGTTTAAAAAAGGACATAGCAATCGGGAGTCCATGGAAAAGAGAAAGGTTCAGATGACCGGGGGCTCTTCATACATAATAACCCTGCCCAAGGAATGGATAAAGAAGATGAACATAGAGAAAAATGATGTTCTTGAGATAGACACAAACCCCGATGGTTCTCTTCTGATAGTGCCCGAAGGAACGGGACGAAAGGGGAAAAAGGCGCTCTCGATAGACAGCAAAGATACGCATAATCCCAATTTCATATTCCGCATGCTTGTGAGCGCATATATCCGCGGGTATACCTCCGTAACGATACATCAATCCTCTTCGATACCACCTGAGATAAGGGGTAGCATAAGGCGTTTCGTGCAGAACGCGGTGGGTTTTGAGATAATAGAAGAAGATGAGAAAAACATAGAGATAAAGGACCTTCTCGACCCTTCTGAAATGCCTCCGGAACGCACGATAAAGAGGATGTACATACTTGTAAAGAATATGCATGACGATGCGATATCCGGACTCATAGATGGTAAAAAAGAGCTTTTGAAAGACATGAACGAAAGAGATATGGAGATTGACAGGCTTTACTGGCTCATCGCTCACCAGTACAATTCCATATCCTGCAACAAAAAGAGCGCTATGAAGATGGGAGTTGAGTCTGGCGCAGGGGTCTATTATTTCATTGCCGCCAAAAGCATAGAGCGCATAGGGGACCACGCCGTGAGGATCTCCGATAACGGCATGAAGATATTGGAATCGGGAGCAAGCCCCGAAATATTGAAGGACCTGAAAACGGCGAGCGGAATGTCCATAGAGATATTCACGAACAGCATAGATTCGTGGCTTAGAAAGGACATGGCGGCGGCAAATCGCAACATAGATTCGGTAAAAGAGCTCGCTGAATACTGCGAGCGTATGGCGGAGAGCGCGATACGCGAAAAGGGAATTGTCGCGGTGGCTCTGAACAACATAATTGAAAGTATAAGAAGGACCGGAGAGTATTCTGCGGACATATCCGAGATGGCCATAAACTGTCTTATAAAGTAAATTCAGAGAATCCCCAGATTCTCGAATACCCGGTCCAGTTTCGGGACGGTGTTGTAATCATAAACCTCTTCAGGCTCTATCCATCTGTATTTGCTGTGCTCCCAGTCAATCTCGGGCTCTGTGCCATCATCAACTTCCGCAAGGAACGGGTGTATCTTCCACACAAGCGCTCTGTCCCTTGCCAGTATCGGCTCTCCTTTTCCGATTATGCGAGCCTTCATACCGGTCTCTTCGCGTATCTCCTTCATGGCCCTATCTTCCATCGGCTCGTCGCCTTCGACATGACCTGAAACGCCGGCCCATCTTCCTTTACAGGAGCCCACGCTCTGGCTTCTCTTGAGAATGAGCACCTTCTCCTTTCTGCGGACGATGACGGTTATAGCATCCTTAACCGAAACTCCGGGAATCTCCACATAGCCCTCATCGGCGTCCACGACGACCCTGTCGCAGTTCCTCATCAGGCTTATGTCTATTCCGTCTATCATCGGTATCTCCGAGATTATTGCACCGCTCGCAACTATGGTCTCGGCTCTCTCATTGATTATGGCCGCCGGTGCCGTGCCCGACTTCTTCATGCGGTATATCACATATGAACCCACGGTGCTGCCTTTGCCGGTGGAGAATGCAAAGACCTTTCCGGCTATGCTCTGGCCGGATACCTGATTGGCACTGTCAACCACGATGCCTTCCTTCGGGTCCACTCCGCCGAGGAATGAGACCGCACCGGGTTCGATTATCACATCGCCCTCCGCATTTCCCTTCGATATCGTACGGCCGTAGAGCTTCATTTCTCACCCTCCACCGCCATCATGACGAGCTCCTCAAGCGGCCTGAACCTTATGCACTGCCTGCAGAAAGATTCCTTCGGAAGATAATACGCAGCTTTTCCCGAATTCACCCCCGTGCTTTTGAATCTGTTCTCAATCGGCGAAACCACCATGCAGGTGTCTCTGAGAACCAATCCTCCGAATCTCTCTATTGTTTCAACGGCATCGGGATTGCGCTCCGCCACGGCCCTTGATATCGAGACCCACAGCTCTTTGTCCGGCCTTTTCTTCCTTCCATCCACAAGTTCCGCGATGCGCTTTAGCTCCGATTCCGAGGCGTGAGGGCAGCCTATAGCAATTAGTTCGGGCTCGCAGCCCATGTCCATCCCCTTGATGTGCTCCGTCAGTTCGGTCCTTCCGATGTGCATGACCTCAAGCTCATCATCCACCGCGTTCTTCCATTCCGGAGTGATGTTCTCAACATGATATAGGGCTATGGAGCCTGTTGCGGCCATTGCAGCGCCGAGGGCTTTCATGCTGTCGAGCTCCGGCTTTATGCCTCTGAAATAGGGAACCTTCTTGCCCATCCTGGTGAGTGTTGAACCAAGGTGATTTCCTAGCACCGCGTAAAGGTACGGTTCCGGTTCAAAATCAAGTTCTACTATGACATCCGCTTTCCTGTTCTCATCCAGATGGAGTCCGTATTCCGCGGTCAGACCGGTTATGGCGGATGCCAGTGCGGACGGCCCTCCTTCCCTGTTGGTTCTGGCACCCATTACCGAGTTAGCATATGAAACGGCGGAGGACTCCGCCCATGCTATGTGTTCGCCGAATTTCGGGACATTGACGAAGTAATAGGGTGTGCATGTCAGAGAAGGCTCTATTCCCATGGAGGTGTATGCTTCGAATATCCTCATCTGCTTCTTCGCGAATTCGGGGGGAACGCCCATCTTTTCCCACTTCTCGAGGTCCATCCCCGCCGGGTTCATGGTTGTTTTGACCCTGACCTCTATGCCCTCCTCTTTCATAATCCGGGCATAGTCCTCTATGAACTCAAGGCCGGCGTCGCCTATGGTCTTATACGAAACGCCGGAGACCTGAACGGATGACACGGGTATGAGGCGCTCCGCACCGTATATATCCCCGAGTGCGGTTATGAGCTCCATCGCCTTTTTCACCGCCTCGCCTTCTTTGCCTTTCAGCATCCCTTTCTGTTTTTCGGTAAGCTGCATCATCTACCCCTCATGGCATTCATCAAACCGCTGAAAAGAGGCGGAGATATCGCATTCTTCATGTCTTTCACAAGCGCCCGGTAATATTTTATCTGCTCGTCGACCTTCTCCATCTCCGCCTTTATGGCTTTTTCATCCGCTTCAAGGCGTTCGAGATGTTCCGTGAGCCTTCGCCGCTCCTCAAGAATCACTTCTCTGGTTTCGGGCAATTCACTGCCTCCCTGCCGGAAAAGCGTTCGATGTATCCATCTCATAACGCTCTCCTTCGCCGCTGCCTTCAAGTGCTATGTCTATCTCATCTATCCTTCTCTTTATGACCTTCTTCTTCCTTCTAACCGCAATAAGCATCTTCTCAAGGTCGGCCTTCTTCTGCTCCCATTTTTTCAGCTCATTTATGGCCGTTACCGCTCTTTCAACATAATCGGGACTCATCTCCTTTCCTCCCCCCTATCTTCAATTATGTGTATGTGCGGATATGCTATATTGACATCATCCTCAAGAGATATGCGGTGAAGCATGTTCTCTATTATCTTCGAATGGATCTGAGAGCGCATCTCGGAATGGCAGGCATATACCCCTTCCATGATTATGGAAGAGGGGGCAAGCTGCATAAATACTTTCGGCTCAGTTACGAAACGGTCCGCCAGCTCCGGAAAATCGGCCATTCTCTTTATCTCCTTCGGCAGGTGCTTCATCTCGTCACCCGCGACCTTCTTCATTTCCTCCTCGATTATCTCTCTTGCCTTTCGCTGATCACTTTCATAGGTTATCGAGACCTTCACGGAATCCCAGATATAAGGGCTCTGCGCAGTGTAATTCGTTGTTCCTCCCTCGAATATTCTCTTATTCGGAATTGAGATTATCCTGCCGGTAAGTATGTCGCCGTTGAGCCATCCGTCTATCTCCCGGATGTTCGTGTGCATAAGGGTTATATCGACGACATCCCCTCTCATCTCATCGATCTGTATCCTGTCGCCTATGCGGTATATCTTTGCATAGGAAAGATAGAGCCAACCCATCGCATTCATAATGGGTGTCTGCATGACATATACGAAGGCTGCGCTTATGAGTCCGAGGGAGAGTGCCAGATTCTGAAATCCGACCAGATAGGCTATCAGACCGATGGATGTGCTTATCCAGACTATATATGTTATGAGCCTCCATGACTGTTTTGCCGCCGCATAGCTGCGAAATATCTTTTTTCCGGCATATGTCGTATATACCGGATGCATGATGGCAAGAGAAAGCTGGAGAAAGGCGATGATGATGAAGGCCGTTATTATTCGGTCCATGTTGCCGAACTCGGAGGGGAATACATACGGAGTATTCAGAACACCGAGACGGATGACGAGAAATAACATGGCGAACACAATGACGGTTGTCCAGAAGAACATCTTCAGCTTATTGTTCTGATAGAGCTCCTCGATATCCTTTTTGGCCTGAGAGCGAATGCTTCGTCTGACTCCGGGGTTCTTATTCTTCCGCTGTTTTGAAGGACTCTTTTTTGCTTTGCGCCCACTGCTCATTGAATTGCATAAATCGTGGTATCATTTAAAATTAACTGAAATCCTCGTCCTTCTCCCGACCAAATCTCCCATGTCCAGAGCATAGATTCCCGGTGCATCGTATATCATGAACCTCCCCTTCAAACCCAGAATCCTACCTGAATGTCTTCCGGGAGTGGGTCTGAGGAACGGAACGCGTCTCAATGGCAATTCCATCGGATAATCCCTGAGAACATGAAAATCGGGAGGGCTTGAATCCGGAGGGAACACATCCTTCATAATACCGGAGAAAGTGTACTTCATGGCATCATAGTCGATTTTCTTCTTCATCTGCGAGAGGATGTCTCTCTTGGAATGGGCCTGCTTTATGCCCAAGGAAGCGCTCAGCCGTTTCTCCTCTTTCCTCGCTTCAAGCCTGTTCTTCTCGTGTCTGAGTATCGCATAAGCGTCCGCTCCCTGCTCTATCAGCCTCTGACGCTCCCTTTTCTCCGAGGTCATGCCTATCTTCATGAGATTTCCGGTCATCGCGAGATATACCACATGCGGCCTTGAACAGAACTCGACACCGCCGCACAGAGAACCATCGCATTTGGGTTCAAAGACGCATGAAAGGTCGGGAATGAACGGCCTTGCACACTCGGGGCACTGGCTCCATGAACCTGTCAGCCTCGCATGGTTCGGACACGGGGAATACTCTTCATCGGACATCACACCCACACAGACCCTTTCCTTTCCCACCTGCATGTCGATGCGCTCCACATCCGAAAGGTCCAGCTCAAGCACCTGCTCTCCGTCGTATATGGTGAGCACGGGTTTGAAATCAACCCACTGATAGGAGAGTATGTGGCCTGCGAGGCGCATGACCGGGGATTGGATATGGATTAAAAACTTGTTCTGTAGATGGATTTTTATACCTGTGAGCATTGTAAGGTTGCCCAAGGAGGAAATTCATGCCCGAAGGACTGGACATAAAAACGCTGGAGAACTGGCTATGGGAAGCTGCCTGTGTTATACGGGGCGAGATAGACGCTCCTAAGTACAAGGACTACATTCTGCCGATAATCTTTGTTAAAAGGCTTTCAGATGTGTTCGAGGACGAACTTGAGAAGCTTTCTGAGGAATATGGTAGCAGGGGGGTAGCAGAAGAGATTCTGGAAGAGGACCACGGACTCGTCAGGTTCTACATGCCGGAAAAGGTCAGATGGGAGAGCATAAGGCGCCAGACCACGAACCTCGGGGAATACCTCACCGATGCGGTAAGGGCCATAGCCAGAGAGAACCCAAAGCTTCAGGGTGTCATAGACCGGGTGGATTTCAACGCCACGGAATCCGGGCAGAGGATAATCAGCGAGGAGAACCTGAAGGTCCTCATAGAGATACTTGGAAAGCACAGGCTCGGCATAAACGATGTGGAGCCAGACATACTGGGAAGGGGCTATGAATATCTTTTAAGGAAGTTCGCAGAGGGTTCGGGGCAGAGCGCAGGGGAGTTCTACACACCCAGAGAAGTTGCCATACTGATGGCCCACATACTGGACCCGGAACCGGGAAACGAGATATACGATCCGTGTGTGGGTTAAGGCGGCCTGCTGATAAAGTCGCACCTCAGGTTCAGGGAGAAATACGGAAACGAGCCGAACATAAAGCCGCTGAAGTTCTACGGGCAGGAAATCCTTGTCTCAACATACGCAATGGCCAAAATGAACATATTTCTGCATGATATGGAGGCGGAGATAAGGCTGGGCGACACCATGAAAAGGCCGGCCTTCACGGGAAGGGACGGCTCACTCAGGAAGTTTGACCTCGTAACGGCAAACCCGATGTGGAACCAGAAATTCCAGCAGGAGATATATGAAAATGACCCTTACAACCGTTTCCTTTACGGAATTCCACCATCCAGCAGCGCGGACTGGGGATGGATACAGCACATGTTCGCATCCCTGAAAAAGAAGGGAAAGATGGCCGTTGTTCTGGATACAGGAGCGGTTTCAAGAGGTAGCGGAAACGAGGGCAGGAGCAGGGAGAGGGACATAAGAAAGATATCCGTGGAAAAGGACTGGATAGAGGCAGTCATTCTTATGCCTGACAACCTGTTCTATAATACCCCTTCGGCGGGCCTGATAATAGTCATCAACAGGAACAAGGCACACAGAGACGAGATCCTGCTTATCAATGCTTCCGAGCTTTACAAGAAGGGCAGGCCGAAGAACTACCTCGACGATAAGAGCATAGAGAGGATTTCGGATATATACCTGAACTGGAAGGAAGAGGAGGGAGTGAGTAAGATAATCTCAAAGGACGAGGCGGTAAAGAACGACTACAACCTCAGCCCCTCGCGCTATGTATCCGCAGCAGAGGAGGAGAACATACTTGAACTCGAAGAGGCCGGAGCGCTCCTCAAAGAGGCGGAAGATGAGAGAAAGAGAGCAGATGAGAAGATGTTAAATATTCTGGAGTCTTTAGGGCTGATAGAATGATATATGATTTAGATGAGGAAGAGAAATTAATCCTTTATGCGATAGGGTCTTTGGAAAACACCCCGATAAAGGGAAAAATAAAACTTCAGAAACTCTTGTTTCTGGTATCGAATGTTTTTGGAAGTTTGGAAGATTTGTTGATGTATGAACCGCATCTATATGGCCCATATAGTGAGGTTGTGGACAATGTTTTACAATCTCTCATACGACTCGGACTAGTAAAAGGGACTAAAAGAGGATACTATTTGACTGATGAGGGGAAAAAGGTCTTCAATTCGCTGACTCCTAAAGAAGAACTGGTTAGAGTCATAACCGATTTCAAAGAGTTTCTTAATGACCTCAGTAATGACGAATTGCTTGCTTTCATATATGTTTCATATCCAGAATACATAAAAGAATCGGTGAAGTGGGACGAACTCAAGCCGAAAAGAAAAAGATTGGCTATCTCCTTACTCAAAAAAGGAAAGGTCAGTTTCTCAAAAGCTGCCGAAATCGCAGGTATGAGTCCGGGAGAGTTCGACAATTATCTTAAGGACATGGGGGTGGCTTGGAGAAATGCCGACCAGTAAGATTCTGGACAATACGGTTATCTCAGCAGCCATTAATGAAATAAAATCTGTTAATCTTATAGCCATTTCAGGAAGTATCTACCCTTTGAAGATGTCTTCAGAAGTATATGATGAGATTTGTGCGGGTTTTTCTGGAAAAAGGCTGGAAATCATCGAAAAATACATAGAAAAAATAGACGGTAGAAGACATGAAAAATATCAGAGCCTTTTTGAATATCTATCTAAAAGATATCCTTATCTCCATAAGGGCGATATCTCTTCTGTGCTCGTCGCTATTCTCGAATATGCTTTGCAGGAATCGGACTATTTCCTTGTTACAGACGATTCACGACTAAGAAAAAAGATTCCTGAAATCTTGCAATTGGAAAAAGTAAAAGAGTGCCTAGATAGAGAGATAGAGAGCCTAAATTATACAGGCACCATCGGATTGATAAGGAGATTATGTGAAAAAGGAATTATTTCAGAATCTGAATTAGAAACCATAGTTTACGATTTGAAGAATAGTACATTCAGGGTTAGCGATGAGCTTCTAGAAGAGTTGAAGAGGTGTGGGAAATGAAGAACCCAACCGCAGCAAGCTGCGGGGTATCTTCATTGGAAGTCTG
>CAYYXK010000010.1:0-35450 GCA_964475625.1 uncultured Thermoplasmata archaeon
ATCTGCCTATGCTGTCCCAGCCGCAGCAAGCTGCGGGGTATATTAATTAAATAAACACCGAAGAGAGTTAAGGACACATATGTCCATAAGAAAAAAAAGATTTTTTTAATTTTTGTGTCCTTTTTAGGCGTTAAACAATATTGTTTAAGGCCCCGTATAAGTAATTTTCTGGAATCAATGCCAAAAAAGAAAATAATTAAATACTGTAGATATTTGTTTCAAACAGTAAAATCATAAATATGAGAATATCACTCAGAATCAAAAACTTTTTAAAGGAGGGGTGTGTGTGGAGTTTTCCAATCGAAATGGGCCTGTAGCTCAGCTAGGTAGAGCGTCTGGCTTTTAACCAGATGGCCTGGGGTTCGAATGCGTCCTAAAACGCCGAAAATCCCCACAGGCCCGCTTCTAACGGAGGCAAAAAATGACCGATGCGAAGATCCTTCTCCACCACCTCGTTCCCGAGCACCAGATAGTCAAGAGAGAGGAAGAGGCGGAGATACTGAAGAAATTGAAGGCCACGAAGGACGAGCTCCCGAAGATAAGGAAAAGCGACCCTGTGCTCAGGGTGCTGGAAGCTGCCTACGGGACTATCGAAGAAGGAACGCTGATACGCATACTTAGGCAGAGCGAGACCGCGGGAATATCGGTCGCTTATCGTGTGGTGGTCAGGGGATAAATACCCAAAGGAGGAAATCGAATGAGAGAGTTTATAGACGCATTCTTTAGGGAAAGGAGCGTGGTTAATCACCATATAGCCTCCTTTAATGACTTCATAGCCAGTGAAGACAACATGAACAGCAGGATGCAGAGGGTCCTGGATGTTATGAAGATAGGAGAGAACGCCGAACCCGGGACACTCGTGGTGAATCCCGACCGTGCAGGTGCGGATATCAAGATACGGTTCGGAAGAAGAAGGGACATGGTTACCGGGAAAATAGACCCGCACGCACCTGCCACGATACTTGTCGGGAATCCTCAGGTCAAAGAGGCCAACGGCTCTTCCCACGAGATAAACCCTATGGAGGCCAGACTCAGAGACCTGCACTATGTGGCCCCTGTCACAGTAGAATTTACGCCTATCGTGGATGGGATAGAACGGGACCCGCAAGAGATACAGATAGGCTATATCCCCATAATGGTAAGGTCCAAAAAATGCAATATATCCAAGGAACAGATGGAAGAGAACATGAGTAAGGCCCTTACGCTCGAAGAATACCGTAAAGAGCTTGTGAACAAGTTCGAAGACCCCCTTGACCCGGGTGGTTATTTTATAGTCAGCGGCTCGGAAAGAGTCCTTATATCACTGGAAGACCTCGCTCCCAACAGAATATTCGTCGAAAGGAACGAGAGATACGGCACTCAGATGGAGGTGGCCAAGGTATTTTCCCAGAGGGAAGGGTACAGGGCTCTCACCCTCATGGAAAAGAAGAAGGATGGAATACTTACGGTCAGTGTGCCGAACGCCTCGGGTTCCATACCCTTGGTGATACTGATGAAAGCTCTCGGAATGGAGGACGACGAGGAGATATTCAGGGCGATAGTCACGGAAAAGGAGATGGAGAACATCGTCTATGCAAATCTGGAAGAGGCCCACGACAAAAAGACATACAAACCGAACGGGATATTCACAACCGAGGATGCCATAGACTATCTTGAGAAGAGATACGCTGCCGGTCAGGCCAAGGAATACCGGGAAAGCAAGGTATCCAGCGTTCTTGATACGGCTCTTCTCCCCCATCTGGGCTCCACGAAAGAGGACCGGAAAAAGAAGGCCATATTCCTCGGAAGAATGGCCAGAAGCATACTTGAACTGGCGCTCGGGATGAGAGAACCTGACGATAAAGACCACTACGCGAACAAGAGGATAAAACTCTCCGGAGACCTGATGGAAGACATATTCAGAGTTGCCATAAATGCACTGATGACAGATTTGAAGTTCCAGCTGGAAAAGACCGGAAAAAGGGAAAAATTAAAGCTTAAATCGCTGATAAGGAACGACCTTTTCACAAATAAGATAATGCACGCCATGTCTACCGGAAACTGGGTGGGCGGAAGGACAGGTGTCTCCCAGCTTCTGGATAGAACATCAAATCTGAGCGCTCTCAGCCATCTCAGAAGGGTTACTTCCCCCCTTACGCGTTCTCAGCCGCATTTCGAGGCCAGGGACCTGCATCCGACCCAATGGGGAAGGCTCTGTCCCAATGAAACCCCGGAAGGACAGAACTGCGGTCTTGTGAAGAACCTTGCGCTAATAGTCGATGTGTCGGAAGGATACCCTGAGAATGAGATACTGTGGCTCCTCGAAGACCTTGGTATGAAAAGAGATGAGTCGCTTGTCGGAAAGGCGAGGGTCTATGTCAACGGAGACCTTGTGGGTGTTGTCGATGACCCGCTTGAGATGGTCAGAACCATAAGGGAAAGACGCAGAAGCAGCCTTCTGTCCCATGAAGTGAACATACGATACGACAGCATGATGGACGAGGTCATCATCAACTCGGACCCGGGAAGGATAAGAAGGGCGCTCATAGTCCTCAGAGATGGAAAGCCCGCCATAAGTATGGAAGATGTGGAGGCGCTCCGCAGAAAGGAGCTGAGTATAAAAGACCTCATGGAAAGAGGCATCATAGAATGGGTGGATGCCGAAGAGGAAGAAGATACGTACATAGCAATCTATCCTTATGAAGTACCGGCTAAATGCCCTCACTGCGGAGCACATCTGTCAAGAGAGGATGTGACCTGGATAAACATGGGAACTCCCGAGGACATAGCCAGACTGGAGTGCAAACACTGCGGGGGCCGTTTCGAAGAGCCTCTCATTCTTACTCAGGAACACACACATATGGAAGTGGATCCGTTGCTCATAATCGGTGTGGGAACGGGAATAGTCCCGTATCCGGAACACAATTCATCACCTAGGAATACCATGGGTGCTGCCATGGGTAAGCAGTCGCTCGGGCTTCCCGTTGCCAATTTCAGGATGAGGACCGAGACGAGAGGGCACCTCCTTCATTATCCTCAGAGACCGATGACCCAGACAAAGACCATGGAGTTCATAAACTACTTCAACAGGCCGGCAGGCCAGAATGTTGTAATCGCCGTGATATCCTATGAAGGATATAATATGCAGGACGCCATCATTTTCAACAAGGCGGCAGTGGAAAGAGGACTTGGAAGGTCCACATTCTTCAGGACATATAAGGATGAAGAGCGCAGGTACGCAGGAGGGCAGGAGGACCACTTCGAGATACCCGGACCGGATGTCAAAGGAGCACGCGGCGAAGAGGCGTACGGCAATCTCAGCGAGGATGGTCTGATAAGCCCGGAGGTCGGCGTCACAGAAGGCGATGTGCTCATCGGAAAAACATCACCGCCCAGATTCCTTGAAGAGAGCGCGGACTTCCTTGCGGCTCAGGAAAGAAGGGAATCTTCCACCACCGTACGCCCCAGAGAAGGCGGATGGGTGGATAGGGTCATGCTCACCGAATCCGAGAACGGAAGCAGGCTCGTGAAAATAGTTGTCAGGGAGCAGAGGATACCTGAGCTCGGAGACAAATTCGCTTCAAGACACGGGCAGAAAGGAGTTATCGGTGCCATATTCCCGCAGCAGGATATGCCTTTCACGGAACAGGGAATAATACCCGACCTGATAGTCAACCCTCATGCCGTGCCTTCGAGGATGACAGTCGCACACATACTCGAGATGATAGGCGGCATAGTGGGTTCCATGGAAGGGCGCTTCATAGACGGTACGCCGTTCAGCGGCGAAAGGGAGATGTCCATCAGGGAAGCCCTTGTAAGGAATGGCTACAGACATACGGGCATGCATGTCATGTACGACGGAGTGACCGGAGAGAAGATAAAAGCACACATCTACATGGGCGTAATATATTATCAGAAACTGCACCATATGGTCTCGGGAAAGCTTCATATGAGAAGCAGGGGGCCTGTCCAGATACTCACGAGGCAGCCTACCGAGGGAAGGTCAAGACAGGGGGGTCTCAGGTTCGGAGAGATGGAAAGAGACACTCTTATCGGCCACGGAGTCGCCATGGTGATAAAGGACCGGCTGCTGGACCAGTCGGACGGAACGATAATGTATGTCTGCGGAAATCCCAAATGCGGACACATAGCCATACTCGACCGCAGGGGCTCGATGTACTGCCCGGTTTGCGGCAATAAGACGAACATACATCCGATACAGGTGAGCTATGCGTTCAAGCTTCTCAGAGACGAACTGATGTCACTGGGAGTCGTTATGAGGCTCCAGTTGGAGGAGGTGTGATAAATGAGAGCACCCATAATATCAATGGTGGGCGTACTTAAAAGAATAAGTTCCATCAAATTCGCTCTTATTTCTCCGGATGAAGTCAGAAAGATGTCCGCCATAAAAGTCATCACTCCGGATACATACGATGAAGACGGATATCCCAAAGAGATGGGTCTCGTCGATCCCCACATGGGAGTCATAGAACCCGGACTCAGATGTAAGACCTGCGGGGGAAAGGTGGACGAATGCCCGGGACACTTCGGACATATAGAACTGGCCCTGCCCGTGATACACATCGGATATGTGAAAGACATAAAGAAACTCCTTCAGAGCACCTGCGCATCCTGCGGAAGAATACTCCTCACCGAGGACCAGATAAAGGAATACAACGAGGTTCTCGCCAATCTCAAAGAGCTCGGAGGAGATGTTTCCGACCTTGACCACATAACAAAGGAGATAGTGTCTGATGCCTCTTCAAGGGGAATATGCCCTCACTGCGGTGCGGAGCAGAAAAAGGTTGTCTTGGATAAGCCGTACACATTCAGAGAGGAAGGACACAAACTATCCCCGAAAGAGATAAGGGAAAGGCTGGAAAAGATACCGAACGATGACCTTATTCCTCTCGGAATAAACCCCGAAGTGGCCCGTCCAGAATGGATGGTTCTTACAGTGCTTCCGGTACCGCCGGTTACGGTAAGGCCTTCCATAACACTTGAATCCGGAGACCGGTCGGAGGATGACCTTACGCACAAATTGGTGGATATATTGAGGATAAATCAGAGAGTGAGAGAGAACAGGGACTCGGGTTCTCCCCAGTTGATCATAGAAGACCTCTGGGAACTGCTTCAATATCACATAACCACATATTTCGACAATCAGACCTCCGGTATCCCACCTGCGAGACACAGGTCGGGAAGGCCGCTTAAAACGCTTGTTCAGAGGCTCAAAGGAAAGGAAGGACGATTCAGGTCGAATCTATCCGGAAAGAGAGTCAATTTCTCATCGAGGACCGTTATCTCCCCCGACCCTTATCTGTCGATAAATCAGGTGGGTGTCCCAATACCCGCTGCCAGAGAACTGACCGTCGGTCTCAGGGTCACGGCACACAACATGGAAAAGGCCAGAGACCTAGTTCTCAGAGGAAATTTTCCGGTGGATGAAGAAGGAAGATATCTTCCCGGTGTCAATTACATAATCCGCCCCGACGGAAGAAGGATAAAGGTCACTGAAAAGAACAAAGAGACCGTTGCGGAGAAGATAGAGATAGGATACATCATCGAGAGGCAGCTTCAGGACGGTGACATCGTCTTGTTCAACAGGCAGCCCTCGCTTCACAGGATGTCCATGATGGCCCATGAGGTCAAGATACTTCCGGGAAAGACATTCAGGTTCAATCTTGCCGTCTGCCCGCCATATAATGCCGACTTCGACGGAGATGAGATGAACCTGCACGTACTTCAGGGAGAAGAGGCCAGAGCCGAGGCGAGGATAATAATGAGAGTTCAGGAGAACATACTTTCTCCGAGATTCGGTGGTCCGGTCATAGGCGGCATACACGACCACATAACAGGTATGTTCTTCCTGACATACAAGGATGTGAGATTCACCGAAGAACAGACGCTCCGGATACTGAGAGGAATCGATTACGAAGAACTTCCGGAACCCGTGGAAGAGAAAAACGGAGTGAAGTATTACTCGGGCAAAGACATATTCAGTCTCGCACTTCCCGAGGGGCTTAACATGACATTCAGAGCCTCCATATGTCAAAAAAGAGGGGAATGTAAGCTTGGAAAGGCGTGCCCCGATGATGCTTTCGTGAAGATAAGAGACGGAAAGCTCCTGAGCGGTACCATAGATGAAAGGGCGATAGGTGCCTTCAAAGGGCGCATACTTGATAAAATCGCCAGAGAATTCGGTGCCACCGAAGCAAGAAAGTTCCTCGATACGATTACCATGATGTCCATCGGGTCAATAACCGTTCGCGGTTTCAGTACTGGCATAGCGGATGAAGACATCCCCGAAGAGGCGAAGAGGGAGATAGAAGAGCTTCTCAACAACGCTGTTGAAGAGGTGAAACAGCTGGTTGAAGCGTATAAAGAGGGAACTCTTGAACAGATGCCGGGAAGAAGCCTTGAGGAGACACTGGAAGTGGAAATAATGAAAGTGCTCGGAAAAGCGAGGGACGGAGCCGGAGAGATTGCGGGAAGGCATCTGGGTCTTGAAAATCCCGCAGTGGTCATGGCAAGGTCCGGAGCGAGGGCATCCATGCTCAATCTCTCTCAGATGGCCGGTTCGATAGGTCAGCAGGCGGTCAGAGGCGAGAGGCTTTTCAGAGGATACAATGAAAGAACTCTCCCCCATTTCCCGAGAGGAGACCTGGGGGCGGAAGCACACGGCTTCGTTCGTTCATCGTACAAGAGCGGACTCAACCCGACGGAATACTTCTTCCACTCAATGGGAGGAAGGGAAGGACTTGTGGATACGGCCGTGAGGACCTCGAGAAGCGGGTACATGCAGAGAAGGCTGATAAACGCACTGGAAGACCTGAAAGTCATTGAGGACAGGAGTGTGAGAAACACTGCCAATACGATAATACAGTTCACATACGGAGAAGATGGTGTTGACCCGGCGAAGATACCTGCCGGAGTCTCTGTTGATGTCGGCGAGGTGGTCGGCGAGGTCCTCGGTGATGAATATGCCGATGAACTTGAGATAAAGGAAACGAGCTTCGGAACGAGAGATGAAGGGCTGGAACTCGAGACCGATGACCTCGACACTGACGGAGGTGATGAGTGATGGCAAAGAAGGACACCGTAAAAGGGCTGATGCGGAGAGGTATTCGTGAAAGTGTGGCAAATGCGCTCGCCGATGCGGGTTACAAGCTCAGCAGCCTGAAAAAAGCCAGCCCCGAGGAGTTGATGCGATACATATCCGAGAGAGATGCCATACAGGTTCTCGAGAAGGTCGGCGGGAAGAAGGTGGAACCTCCGAAGAAAAAGGCTCCTGTCAGCCCGAAAAAACTCATAAAAGAGAGAACGAAGGCAAAAAAGAGCGCCGCTCCGGCCGTAAAGATAGATCCGTCTCAGATACCGAAAAAGATCAAGCCCATGTCTCCGGCAGAGCAGAATATCTTCAAGAAAGCCCTTGAAATGGATACTCACCTCCCGAGAAAACTCGTGGAAGATATAGCAGCGCATCTGGAAGGCAAAAAATACAGCGAAAAGCAGTTCGATGAGATTGTCCGGAGGGTATGCGAGAAGTTCAAAAACAGGATGGTGGAGCCTTATGAAGGCGTCGGGATAGTCGGTGCTCAGTCCATAGGTGAGCCGGGTACTCAGATGACCATGAGAACATTCCACTATGCGGGCGTTGCGGAAATGAATGTCACACTCGGTCTTCCTCGATTGATTGAGATCGTGGATGCCCGAAAGATACCCAGTACTCCTATGATGGAGATATACTTAAAGGACGATATAAAGAATGAACTCGATCAGGTCAAGAAGGTGGCCTCCAACATAGAGATAACCACGCTCAGAGAGATATGCGCAATAGAAACCGATGTCGCCCATATGGAGATCGTCATCATTCCCGATAAAGAAAAGATGAAGGCGAAGGATATCTCACAGGAGGACATAGTCAAAAAGATAATGAAAATCCGGGGTCTTAAAGCCAGTGTCACATCGAATGCGGGTGAGATAAGGGTCAAAATGGACGAATTCTCTTTCAAGGTCCTTCAGGATACTCTCGGAATGGTTCGTGCTCTTACCCTCAAAGGAGTCAAAGGCATAAAGAGGGCTATTATAAGAAAGAACGAATCCGGAGACGAGTATGTGATATATACGGAAGGCTCGAATCTGGCTGAGGTACTGGCCATGGAAGAGATTGACCCCATCAAGACGACCACCAACAGCATAATGGAGATTGGGGATGTTCTCGGAATAGAGGCCGCAAGGAACTCGATAATCAAGGAGGCATACAACACCCTGTCCGAACAGGGTCTTGCAGTGGATAAGAGACATATCATGCTGGTGGCGGACATAATGACGAACGACGGGAATGTCAGAGCCATCGGAAGGCATGGTATATCCGGAAGAAAGACAAGCGTGCTTGCAAGGGCAGCATTCGAAATAACCGCCGCACATCTGCTTCATGCGGGTCTCATCGGGGAAGAGGATATGCTTACCGGCGTTGCCGAGAACATCATAGTCGGGCAGCCGATAACACTTGGAACCGGTGCTGTAAAGCTGAAATATGTTGGAATAAAGAAGGAGGAAGGAACATGAACATAGAGAGAAGTTTGAAATTGCTTGTGGAAAGCGGAAAAGTATACTTTGGAGTGGAACAGACCGTAAAGGCCGCAGGGAAAAAAGAGGCGAAAATGATAATCGTCTCGAAGAACTGCCCTGAAGAGGCCTTTACCGAGAAAAAATACCATGGCGTACCGATATATCACTTCAAAGGTACGAGCACGGAACTAGGCGCAGCATGCGGAAAACCATTTGCAGTCTCGGCATTGGCTGTAGTCGATGCGGGAGAGTCCGACATACTTAATGCAGGTAAGGAATGAACATGACGCAGGAAATAACTTTCACCGGAGAGCTTCTGGGATATATCCGGATATTCGAACAGGTTACCGGCACACAGGTAAAGGACTGCCTTGAAACCCCGGATAAAATAGTCTTCATAGTCGCACCAGGTCAGGGAAGTAAGGCAATAGGAAAAAGGGGAGAGACGGCCACCAAACTCAGAGAACTCCTCAAAAAGAACGTTCAGATAATCGAGTTCGCCGAGGACCCGAAAATTTTCCTGAAGAACATATTCTGGCCATACGGGGTACAGAGCGTTGAAATAGAGGATCGTGGAAAGATAATCCACGCCACCATAACCGTGAAGCCGGAGAACAAAGCGAGAGCCATAGGGAAGCACGGAGCGAATCTCGACCTCGCAAGGCGGATAGTCAACAGGCACTTCGAGATAAACAGCGTCTCGGTGGCATAAACAAAACCCCTTCCATACCCATTCCTTTTCTACATAGAGAGAAATATGGCTGAGGAGAAAATTACTTATAGCGATGAAAGAATATGAGGGTGGTGAGCATCTGAGAGATTTGAAAAAAGAGAGGCAGATTTCCGCAAAGCGTGGTAAAATAAGATCTCTATCCATGTTTTTGATATTTCTTCTGCTATCTCTGGGGGTTACGTCCGGCCTTTCAGACACTTCCGAAGCTTTTGTCGTATACAAATCGAAAAAAACGCCTTCCATAGATGGTAAACTTTCCTCATCGGAATGGGATGATGCAAAACCATATGTCTTCAGATGGAATTCTTCCATGAAGATATCCGGTGGAGAAAATCTGATGGCGACGCTGACCATGAAACACGATGACGAGAACCTCTATATTCTCTTCACAATCAACGATGACGATTTTGAAGACGGCGACGCACTTGAGATAGGTATTCCAACCATAAGAACGTTCAATTCCTCGGATGTAGATATGATCATTCTTCTGGCCAATGGTAGCGGATATGAGGGATATGGGTTAAGATGTGGAGATGGGTCATATTACGCCGTCAGACCGATAGAAGGTAAAACCGCTACCGGATACTCGGACGGGCTTTATGTGTTCGAAGCCAGCCTGAATCTCACGAGATATTTCAACTCCACGGATGGGTATGCGGAGGCGTATTTTTCCTATATGGATGTGAGTTCAGAGCTATTGAACAATGTATTGGTTCCTCTGGGAGACTATTCCAAGATATACATCTCTCAGGAACACTACGACGGAGAAGAAGACATATATGATGTCCTAGGAGACAATACCTCATCCATGAACATATATCTTCCGGTTGCAGCGCTTATTGTTGCTTGTGGTGTTCTGGCTGTTTTCTGGCTTAGAAAAAAGAAGGGCTGAACAGATAGAAGTGTTTTTTCACGCCCTTTTCTACATCGCTAGAAAGATGTCTTCTGAGAAAATTACTTATAGCGATAAAAGATAGATGTTTGGTAAGATGGTGGAAATCCCTAAGAATAGAAAGGTACTGGTAATATTCGTGGTGTCAATTGTCCTAGTACTCCTAGCCATAGCTCTTCTGGATATTCCTTTTAACGACCAGAACTGCGAAGACGGGGTGAAATATACGGATAAAACATCATATTCCGTAGACATAATGTCTCCCGACAATGAAAGCTATTTCCTCATGGTTCCGATTCCGGTGGATGAAGACGGGCACCCTATCGAGTTGGTTTCAGATATGAATGTTCGTGAAGGCGTGGCGGATTTTGAGGTTGTGCATGAAAGCTATGGGTGGGTGATGAAGATACACGGAAAAGGAAATGTCAGAATTTCGGGAGAAATTCCTTCTTTCTTGGAGCCTGTGTTTCCCAGCCTCGTGAATTCCACAGGGCCGCCACCACAGAATCCAAAACATACATGGGAGGAGAAAATACCAATATACTGGAACTCCACAGTTTATTCCGACCGCAATCTCTCCTTATCCATAGTCTATAATTCTCAAAGAATTAACGGCTGCTACGACGCGGAAGGCATAACATGGGGAACAATCACATGGGATTATTCGAATGATGAGTGGAGACTATACACCCAAATAGATGGAAGCGGCTGGGTTCCTCTATCCCTGAATGTGGAATGTGTTCTGGGATGAAAAAGGCCTAACTTGTGACTTATGTAAGGCATATTTTTTAATATCACCCATCTCCTGCATCATCATGAAACCCGTCCTTCAGGTTGCGCTCGACTTCATGAACCTGCCCCGTGCCATGAGAGTGGCGGAGGCAGCGGTGAAAGGCGGCGCCGACTGGATAGAGGCAGGAACCCCGCTGATAAAGAGCGAGGGCCTGGAATCGGTCCGTTCACTGAAAAAGGCATTTCCCGGAAAGACCATCGTGGCGGACCTGAAGACCATGGATGTCGGAGGGCTTGAGACCGAGATGGCCGCTAAGGCCGGCGCTGATATAATAACCGTCCTTGCGGTGGCCGACGATGACACGATATCCGAAGCCATAAGGGCAGGAAGGAACTTCGGAGCGCGAATAATGGCGGACCTCATCGGAGTTGAGGATAAGGAAGAGAGAGCGAAGGAAGTGGAGGCTCTCGGAGTGGATTATGTCTGTCTCCATGTGGGTATTGACCAGCAGATGAAGGGAAAGGACCCGTTCACCGACCTGAAAGCCATAGCATCGAAGGTCTCCATTCCGATAGCGGCCGCGGGTGGTATAAATGCGGAAAGTGCGCCCCGTGCGATAGAGAGCGGTGCGAGCATAGTGATAGTCGGGGGTGCCATAATCAAAGCCGAAGACCCTGAAAAAGCGGCTGAAATCATAAAGAAGGCCGTGGAGACCGGCGAGGGAAAGAGCACCGAACTTTACAGGAAATACGGGGAAGATGAGATAAGGAAGGCCTTTGAACTCGTTTCAACACCGAACATAAGCGATGCAATGCACAGAAAAGGGGCGGTGCATGGGATAATCCCCAGAATAAACCTGGGAAAGAAGATGATAGGACGGGCGATAACGGTTCTTACTATGGACGGCGACTGGGCAAAGCCCGTTGAGGCCATCGAGAGGGCGCAGCCCGGGGATGTGATAGTAATAGATGCTGGAGGAAAACATGATGCGATATGGGGCGAACTTGCCTCGTGGTCCTGTAAGGTGAAAGGTGTGGCTGGAGTTGTCATAGACGGGGCGGTCCGGGACATTGACGCCATAAAGGAGATGGACTTTCCGGTCTTCTCGCGTTATGTATCCTCAAATGCCGGAGAGCCGAAGGGCTACGGAGAGATAGGAAGCGAGATAGTCTGCGGAGGCCAGACAGTACGCGAAGGGGACTGGATAATCGGTGATGAAAGTGGTGTCGTTGTCGTGCCGAGAGAAAGGGCGGTTGAGGTTGCGAACAGAGCGCTCGATGTCAGGGAACACGAGGACCGCATAAGAGAGGAGATAAAGGAAGGGCGCACGCTTTCAGAGGTCATGGAACTGGACCGGTGGGAGAAGATAGGGTAAGGTTTAAATCGAAGACAGAATAAACCGTGAAAAAGCAACATCGTGGGCGCGTGGCCTAGCCTGGATATGGCGGCAGCCTCCTAAGCTGCAAGTCAGGGGTTCGAATCCCCTCGCGTCCGTCGGGCTCTTTCTTTTGTGTTCGCTGCGCTGGCTCACCCTCCAAAGAAAGACACCGTGTGAGGAGTTCCACTCCGAACAGAGGGCTTCCAAGGAAGCCCGAAGATGAGAAAGAACGACGCCTTCCGTGCGGAAGGCTAGGTCGCAAGGACGCACGAGCAACGAAAGTTGCGAGCGGGACTTCCACAAGAAGTCCACGACCTTGCTCCACTCGGGTGGACCTGCTCGCTCACATTATTTTCCAGAGTTATTCTTTCGATTACCCACTTTCCTGCAAAAAGGTTTTAAAATGGGTTGGGATGGAGCGCCCGGTGATATATTGGCAAAACACAAGATAGCCATACTTCCCGGAGACGGAGTGGGTGTAGAGGTGATAGAGGCGGCCATGCTTGTCCTTGAGGAGATTGCTCTGGATGCGGAGTACATCTACGGGGACATAGGCTGGGAGTTCTGGAGGAAAGAGGGAAATCCGCTTCCTGATAGGACCATAGAGATGCTGAAAGAGACGGATGCAGCGCTCTTCGGTGCCATAACTTCCAAGCCAAAGAAAGAGGCGGTGAATGAGCTTGCTCCTGAGCTGAGGGATAAGGGACTTCAGTACTTCAGCCCGATAGTCAGGCTGAGGCAGGAGTTCGAGCTCTACGCCAATGTGAGGCCTGCCAAGGCATACAAGGGCAACCCGCTCAACTACAGAGATGATATCAATATAACCGTGTTCAGGGAGAACACTGAAGGGCTGTATGCGGGTGTTGAGTTCAGACCGGTGGATGCCGAACTGAAGAAGGCTCTCGGCAGACACCCGAAATTCGCAAGGTTCATGGATGTGCCCGACGACGAGCTGGCGATATCGATGAGGATTTTCACAAAGAAAGGCTGCGAGAGGATAATAAAGGCGGCCTTTGAGCACGCCAGAAAGTTCAAGGCAAGGAACCTGACCGTGGTCGAGAAACCCAATGTCATAAGGGAGACCAGCGGAATGTTCGTTGAAACAGCCAGAGAGATGCACAGCGAGTACCCTGAGATAGAGCTCTGGGAGACCAACATAGACGCTCAGGCCATGTGGCTCGTCAAGAACCCGGAGATATACGATGTGCTGGTAACATCCAACATGTTCGGGGACATCATATCAGACCTGGCTTCTCAGCTGACCGGCGGCCTTGGATTCGCGACATCAGGGAACATAGGCGAGAACTACGCCGTATTCGAACCGGTGCACGGTTCGGCTCCCAAGTATGCGGGGCAGTACAAGGTCAATCCCATAGCCACCATACGCGCCACGCGCATGCTTCTTGACTATATCGGAGAGCATGAGAAAGCAGAGAAACTCGAGAGGGCCATAGAGATCGTTGTGGAAGAGGGTAAGGTTAAGACCTACGACATGGGCGGAGATGCCGGAACCCTCGATATGGCCCGTGAAATAGCGAAAAAGTACTCCGAGCAGTAAGCTCAAATACCCTTTCCCCTTTCCTTTTTCGTGCTCCGAGTGAGAAATCTTTCAAGTGGAAGCAAGGGCAATGTCACCCTTGTCTGGACCGAAGAAAATGCCATACTGATAGATGCGGGAATATCCGGACTTCAGGTGCGGCGAAGAATAGAGGACTCGGGACTGGAGATAGACGATATCGATGCCATACTCGTCTCACACGAGCACATAGACCATGTTCGGGGTGTGGAGATACTCTCGAGGCGCTACGGAAAGAGGATATATGCCACGGAGGACACATGGAACAGCGGAAAATTCCATGCGGAGAACAGAGGCACACTCGGCAGGGAACTTTCATTCGGAGACATAACAGTCAGAACCTTTCCTGTCCCACATGATGCCGCTGATCCGGTGGGATTCGAGATAATGCACAGGGATCTCAAGGTCGTGGCCGTGACGGACATAGGACATGTTCCGCCGTATCTTCTCAAGACCATGAAGGATGCCTCACTGGTGATAATAGAATCGAACCATGATGTGGATATGCTGAAAGCCAACCCGAAATATCCGCCCTATCTCAAGAACAGGATACTGGGAAGGGATGGACATCTCTCCAACGAGGACTGCGCCGAAGCACTAGCATCCTCCCTTAACCGGAATGCCGTTGCCGTGATGCTCGCACACCTCAGTGAAGAGAATAACAGTCCGGAGCTGGCACAATCCGTTACTGCGAATAGGACCGATGTTCCTGTTATCGTGACCGGACTTGAGCCCACCGATACCGTCGAAGTGTGATTTTCGTCTGCGTTTTTAGGGCCAATTGGGCCACATTCAGGAAAGATTTGGGAGAGAATTCGGAAAATCCTCTTTAATAATGGGCGAGTAGTTCTAAATGGTGATAAAACATGAAGAAGAAAGCAATGTACGGACTAGCCGCGCTCGCCCTCGTCGGTCTGCTTGCGGTCGGCTTCACAAGCATGGTGTCCGCGGAGGAAGCATCCGTGGAGCCAGTTGGTGATTGCCAGAACATCGAGAACGCCCCGGATGCCGACGGAGACGGTATACCCAACGGAATGGACCCGGACTTCGAAAGGCCCATGGACGGAACCGGAATGATGCGCCAGTACAAAGGTGAAGGCCCGCACGGAAACGGAATGGGCGACGGTTCCGGAGAGGGAAAGATGTACAGGCACGGCTACATGTACCATGAGCAGAACAACGGGACCTGCATGGCCCCCTAAACCCTTTACTTCTCTCCTTAGTTTTTCCTCCACGCCTCCAGAGCATCTCTTATGCGGGAGGCGGTCTCTCTCATATCGTCCGGTGTCATGCCCCTGTGTGTGGCCTCTGCGACACCTATTCTACCGACGGCGTCCACGATGATTCCCTTTCTTTCCAAGGCATCGCTGAATTCCTGAGGGCTCATTCCCCATTTCTTCATAAGCAGGTGGGTGTCGATGAGAAGCTGGTGTGATTCGGTGTATTCCGGATGGAAACGGACAGGTATGCCGCTGTTGCGGAGCTCTCTCCCCAGTGCCTTTGCGTTCTCAACGACTCTTCTTCCGTAGTCCGTATCGGCTTCCAGTTCATAGAGCGCCTGTCCGAGGGCAGCTATCCGATTCAGATGGGGGTTGTCCATCGTGCGCCATGTCGTGTTGAATTTCACCTTCTCGATAAGTTCCTCATTGTAAACAAGGACCAGACCACCCTGCGGACCATACAGGGATTTGTGCGTCGAGCCGACGAGTATATCCACCGCCCCTATGTCCTTCTGAAATGCGCCTGTTGCCATGAGACCCATCACATGGGATCCGTCGTATCCGAGGTATCCGTCGTAGAACTCCCTTATCCTGCATAAGTCATACGGGAACGGGAAATAGCTGGCCCCGAGTACTATGAGCTTCGGTTGAACCTCCTTAACCCTTCTCTCGAGGGCTTCATAGTCTATTTCCATTCTTCCGGAGTCGAAGGGTATCTCGTGCATATCATAGCAGAACATCTCGGGCAGGTAGCCGGGCATATATCCGTCATATCCGCCCTGTTCAGCGCTTATCGCCATGAATGAATCTCCTTTTTCAAGAATGCTTAGAAGCATTATCTCGGCGGATATGTGGCCCCCTATCGGCTGAACCTCGGCATATTTCGCCCTGAAAAGCTCTTCCGCCTTCTCCTTCGTTAGCCGCATTATCTCCTCGGCATACTTCGTCCCACCGTATGCGTTGCGGACGACCGAGCCGTGGACCTCCGCGTTCATCTCAAGGGAATATCGACCTGCAAGGTCAGAGGAAAGTATCCTTTTCACCTCCGAGCTCAGAAAGTTCTCCGAAGGAAGCAGGTTGATGGCATTCTCACGGTATTCGTCGTGCTTTTCGACCAGTTCAATGATTGGAGAGCCCATGGCAATAGAACCATTATGAAAAAGTATGCTATTCACAAGGAATCTCTGTTATCTCCGGTTCCGATATCTCCCACTCACTGTGCACCTTGGTTACATGCCGTATTCTCACCTGATAATCGGATATATCTGGGTTGAACTCTTCCACCTTCAGAACTATGTAATTTCGTGTGTGCGAACCGATGTTGTTGATCGCTATGTCCACGGTCAGCCAGCCGTGAAGCGGAGAGAAAACCTCGGCCCATGCATGCCTCTCTGCCCCTCCTTTCACGAAGAATCCTGTTATTCGCCTGCAGGGTATCCCTCTTTTGCGTGCAAGGGACATAAATATGTCGGTAAACTCGTCGCAGTCTCCTATCCCTCTTTTCAGGGCTTCCTCAGCACCCCAGCGCTTTTCCTGATTCTCGGGACTTATGCTCTTTCTTATGAAACGCCATACCGATGCTACCCATTCAGAGAGATCATCACTTTCGAACCGGTCATCGTTTACCTTGATGGTATCCGGCCAGAAACGGGATGCCTCTCCGTATTTCGCAGACATTGAGGGGTCTATATCGCTTATCCTTCCCCATCCTTCCTTCAATGCTACGGTTTTTTCCTCCGGAAATACCTGCACATCCCTGTCCAGAGAGATTGTATTTTTCGAGGAGACTTTTCCGTTAAAGACGAGAAAACGGTTGTGTCCTTTTTTCTTCACCTTGAAACCGGGCGGCAGGCGCTCCCCCACGACTCTCTGACGATATTCCGGATAATGGTAGACCTTCAACCGAATCTGCGGACTTCCTGAGTTCGCACGGTAGATGAAACGCTCTCGGTGATATATGTGCCATCCGCACACGGACATGGTACAGCATATGTTTCTCTATTAAAAAGAGGCGGGGGTTCTTAGTCCTGTTTTTCTCTCCATCTCTTAAGGTCCAATCCGCAGGAATAACAGACGGTCGCATCCTTGCTGAGCATCGTTCCGCAGTTGGGGCAGGGTATCTCCTCGGAGTCCGTTCTCTTTGCCGCTTTTCCCGATTTCTTCAGAATCTTTGCGGCCTTTTTGTTGTTCGGGTCCTTCTGCAGTATCTCCTGCGCTATGCTCCCTGCCCGGTCTGGGTTCTTGTCACTCAAATATGCCTGCGCAACGAACAGACCTGTTTTTATGTCCCCCGTGTCCTTCCAGAACCTTTCATATACTCCGAGAACAGATGAATTATCTCTCATCCCTTCGCTATAATACATGGCAAGGTTCTCCACATATTCTTCGTTGGTCGGCTCCATATCTCTGGCCTTTACGGCATATTCCAGACCTCTCTTATCAGGTATCATGAGCAGAGAAAGCAGATAATATGCCCTTGCGCTCTCCCTTGCCGCTATTATCTTATTCAGGTAATCAAGAGCGACATCTTTCTTCATCTTCCCCGACTGTACCGCCTTGCTGAATATAAGGTTCATAAGGACATCGTAATCGCCGGAGAGGAATAATTCTTCCGCCTCCTGTTCCGGTTTCTTCCCGCCGAAAAGGCCCATTCCATCACTTTCCCAGTAGTGCCTTCACCGTGGCCCTTATGGCCTCGTCACTGCTCATCTTCGGTGTCCATCCCTTGGACTTGAGAGCGCTTATATCGAGGTGCATGAGCTTTACATCTCCTTTCCATCCCCTACCGCCATCGACGCCGCCGGTCCATCTGTATTGGGGCTTCAGGCCCATCTCCTCGGAAACTATGTCGGCTATGGTCTTTACATCGGTCATGTCCTCGCTTCCGATGTTGTATATCGAAACCCTGTCCATGGAAACATGCACACCGTGTATTATTCCCTCTATCGTGTCCTCGATATGCACATATGATTTCTTCGTTCCCGGTTCTTCTCCGAGAATCTCCAGCTCGTTCGGGTTTTCCTTCAGCTTCTTGATGAAGTCATATATCACACCGTGGGTACTTCTGGGCCCCACGACATTTGCAAACCTGTAAAGTACCGCCCGCATATCGAAGGTGTGCGCATATGCAGATATCATGGCCTCCGATGCGAGTTTCGAGCCGCCGTAAAGGGAAATGGGGACAAGGGGGCCGTAGTTCTCCGGTGTCGGAACCTTTTCCGCTTCACCGTAAACCGTGGATGTGGATGTGAATGCGATTGTCGGGACGCCCATCGCCCTCATGGCTTCGAGTACCACATATGTTGCTATAATGTTCTGCTCCAGATGCGTTGAGGTATCCGATTCGCCTATGCGGACATCGGGATTGGCGGCGAGATGGAACACCATACTGACTCCGTCCATGTACTCTTCAAGCCCTTCATCTTCGAGCAGGTCGTACTTCACGAACTTGAATTTCTTCTTTCTCTTTGCGGATTTCAGGAACTCTTCCTTTCCAGATGAAAGGTTGTCTATCCCGATGACCTCGCACTTCATTGAGAGCAGTTTATCCACAAGGTGGCTTCCGATGAAGCCCGCCGCACCTGTCACAAGGACCTTCTTACCTTCTATGATCATCTATTGCACCTCTTACTTGTTCCGTTATATGCTTTCTGTTGCTTGCGATCCAGTATATGATTAGGATTAAAACGATTACGCCTGCCAGTATGGATATCATCTTGAACATGTTTCCTCCGGTGGCCTCGATCAAGGCATCCGCCGCATAATACGAAATTACCCCTATGCTGAAGCAGCCTGAGAAGGCGCCTATCGCTATGGCAAGCACCGTCTTTCCCGGACTGAGCCCTGCTATTCTTCCCAATATGCTGGCCACGACCCCGCCGCTTCCCTGAAAGGGTATCATCACGAAAAGGACTATGCCCCAGAAAAGGAATGCTCCGCTCTTCCTTGATTCCTCCATTCTCTTCCTTCCTGCCACCTCCCTCTTCTTCATCCATGCGCCGAGAATGGGTATCTTCAGGGCAAGTTCAAAGTTCCATGCAAGGAAGAGGGCTGTCACAATATCTATGAATGCTATTGAAAAGGGGAGGAGAAACATTGTGTAGAATGCATCGCCATATCCGTTGGATTTCATCAGTATTACTGTCATGGGTATGACGGACTCCTTGCCGAAGGGGGGAAAGAAGTATCCGCTCATCGCACCGCCTATGTCGATGAAAAGCTCGTATGGAAGTGTAATATAGAGTATAATTATATATGTCGATGCCATGGCAAAAGGGAACACAAGGTAAAACAGCCTGAGAAGCCAGGGATATCCCTCAAGTACTACACGAATTGGAGCCTTCACGCGTTCGGTATAACTTCATGGATTTAAAACTTATTAAAAGAAAAGGGAATGGGTTTCGAGTATTCTCATTGCTGCTTCTGGGCCTTTGCGAGATTCTCTATCTCCTTCTTTTCCTGCTCGTCAGCCCGCCTTTCCTCTTCTTCAAGCCTTCGAAGCTCCTCTTTTATTGCCTTCTCGTCGGGAATCTCGCCGAGCACCCTTTCCGGATCTCCTACAACCCTTTCGAGTTCATCTATACTTGTAGTGGGCCTATCCGGTATCTGCGTACTGACACCCAGATATTCCGAGACTCCGCGCAGCAGGTTCGTTATCTCGAACGGCACGACTATCTTCGTTGCCTGACCTTTGCCGAGAACCTTCAAGGAATCGAGTGAAAGGACCGTCAGTGCTTTGTGGTCAAGTGTCGCTGCTCCGAGGCTGAGTATTCTCAGCTTCTGTGCATCTGCCTGTGACTTGAGTATGGTTGCGGTCTTCTCTCCTTCCGCTTCCAGAATCTTCGATTGCTTGTATCCCTCGGCTGTGAGGATGGCGGAGCGCTTCTGACCTTCCGCCACAAGTATGGCTGACCTTCTCTGTCCGTCCGCTCTCAATATGGCCGCTCTTCTCTCCCTCTCCGCGGATATCTGCTCTTCCATAGCCTTCTTGACCGGCCCTACCGGGTCAACCTCTTTTATCTCGACGCTCTCAACCTTCACTCCCCACGGGTCGGTCGCCTTATCAAGGTCATCCCTCAGTTTCTCGTTTATCACATGCCTGTTGGAGAGTATCTCATCAAGTTCCATGTCACCTATGACGGACCTCAGGTTCGTCTGAGCGAGATATATCGTCGCGGTCTTGTAGTTCTGGACCTCAAAGACCGCTTTCTTCGGGTCTATCACCTTGATGTATATCACCGCATCCACATTTGTCGGCGAGTTGTCCTTTGTTATCACTTCCTGCTTCGGAACATCAAGGGTCTGTACCCTCTCATCCACCACTATCACTTGTCTGAGGAACGGGAACACGAAGTTCCATCCGGGCTTAAGTATCCTTCTGTATGTTCCCAGAAATATGTATATTCCTTCCTCGTAGGGCTGTATTATCACGACCGCCTTTGCCAATGATACCACGACAAAGATTATCAGGATCATCAGCCCTATTCCACACCACATTGCGTCTACTGCCATTTTTTCACCTCTTTTTGAATGTTACTTCTTAATCTCCTCCACAACGACATGCACCCCTTCACTGTGTACCACCTTTACCCTAGTTCCTTCGGGTATCTCGTGGTCCGCCTCGGCGCTCCATATCGTGTTTCCGATCTCCACCTTTCCGTCAAGGCTGTATGGAGTTATCTTCTTCTTCACTATTCCGGTCTTTCCGACAAGGCTGGATGCCACCATAAGCTGCGGTTCCTGATTCGCACCCATGGTCTTGTATGTGTAAAGAAGGATTATTCCTGAAGATGCCGTCAGAAGCAGCGCTACCGAAACGGCCATCGGGCTGAACAGATAGTCGGGCCAGATATATCCAACAAGACCCATGATAGCAAAGAACACTCCCACGACAGATATGAAGAAGCCGGGAACTATTGGTTCCAGTGCAATCAGTATCAGTCCTACCAGCATGAGCATCAGGCTCACTGTGTATGTATCCATGACATCACCGTCCCGACATAGCTTTCGTGGTATATATATCTTTCTAAAAAGTTATGGAAATATGATTAATATGTTTTTGCGAAGTAGAGGTATGTTTTAGCCGGCTTTCCACATACGGGACACACACCGTCCGCATGCTCTTCGGATTCGGCTGTTCCGAGAGCACTGGTATCCGTCCTTTCCTCCATTGCGAGGCCGCATTCCTCCTTTCCGCACCAGCGAACCTTCATTATCTCCGGCGTTTCCTCAATTTCCATCGGATTCTCCACCATGACCGTATGGCCCTGCATCCTCTCTTTCGCTCTTTCGTACAGGTTTCTCTCTATGTCGGCCAGAAGTCCCTTCAGATGTTCAGCGAGCCCCTCACGCTCCACGACCTCCTTCTCCATGGTGTCCCTGCGGAAGAGCATGACCGTGCCGTTCTCCATATCCCTCATTCCGAGCTCTATGCGGAGTGGCACTCCTCTTATCTCCCAGTGATAGTACTTGTTTCCCGGCCTCAGGTCTCTGACATCCACATGCACTCTGAACCCTGCCTTTCTCAGCTCGTCCCCCAAGGAACCGCATGCCTCGTAGACCTCCTCCTGATGGCCTTTCTTCGGTATCGGGACTATGACTATCTGG
Organism: uncultured Thermoplasmata archaeon; assembly: GCA_964475625.1. Lineage (GTDB taxonomy): Archaea > Thermoplasmatota > Thermoplasmata > WALJ01 > WALJ01 > JALTFR01. The sequence continues at coordinate 21,692 of CAYYXK010000010.1, forward strand.
TACGGTGCAAGTTCCGGCGGGAGTATAAGGCCATGGTCGTCTCCGTGTATCCCGATTATCGCACCGAAGAGCCTCTCGCTCATACCGTATGTGGTCTGGTGCACATGACGGTGCTCCCCTTTCTCGTCCTCGTAGGTTATCTCATATGGCTTCGAGAAATTGTCCCTGTACTGATGTATGGAACCTATCTGAAGTATGCGGCCAGCCATGAGGGTGTCTATGCCCAGCGAGTAATAGGCGCCTGCGAACTTATCCCAGTCAGGCCTCTTATGGACCTCATAGGGTATGCAGAGCTTCTTCATCAGGTTGCCCAGTATCTCAAGGTCCTCCTTTATCTGCCTCTCCGCGCCCCCATAATCGCGATGCGCCGTATGCGCCTCAAAGAAATGAATCTCACGAACCCTGATGAATGCTCTGGTCTGTTTGGTCTCGTATCGGAAGGTGCTCACAAGCTGGAAAATCTTCAGCGGGAGGTCCGAATGGGAGCGAATCCATAATGAGAACATCGGATACATCGCAGTTTCACTTGTCGGCCTCAGAAGAAGGCGGACATCCAGTTCATTTTCACCTGCATGGGTTACCCAGTAAACATCCTTTCCGAATCCCTTGATGTGCTCCGCTTCCTTTGCAAACTCGCTTTCCGGGATGAGCGTCGGAAAGTTCACCTCGTCATGTCCGGTGCGCTCCATCTCCTTCCTTATGAGGGAGTCTATGGAGAGCATGACCTTCCAGCCGTAGGGTGTCCAGACATTCATTCCCTTTATCGGGTACCTCTTGTCGGTAAGCCCTGCTTTCTCGACTATCTCGTTGTACCAGTCATTGAAGTTCTCACGCGGTGGCAGTTCATCAAGGCGCATGATAGGGCATCGGAGCATCGTTAAAAACTTTACTCCATGGGAAAATCTTTTAATCCCGGCCGCATTCATTCTTCATGGCACTCATCAAAGACCCGAGACCATTGTCGTACGATTATCTTCCCCCTGCACTTCCTCACAGGGAAATCCAGTTGGAAGAGATGAAAAGGCTGTTTCAGAAGGTGAAAGAGGGTTACGCACAGAATGTTCTTCTCAAAGGAAGGGTCGGTACGGGGAAGAGCGCATCGGCCCGTCTCTTCTGCGAATCGTTCGTGAAAGAGGCATCTTCGGGCGGCAGACCCGTTCTGGTCTCATATGTCAACTGCAGGAGCAAGAGCAGCTCACATTCCGTGCTCCTTTCAATAGCCCGTGAATTCTCCAAGGATTTTCCGGCCGTGGGTTTTTCCGAGGATTACATGATGGAAACCATGAAAACTCATCTTGATAAACGACAGGCGCACCTCATAGTCATCCTTGACGAGATGGATTATCTTCTCAGAAGGGCAGGTTCCGATGTGGTATACAAGCTCACCCGTTTCTCGGAATATACCGGAAAGCCGCAGAACATCTCCGTGATAGGAATATCGCAACAGGATGTCATCTATCTGATGGATGAAGCCACGAGAAGTACATTCAAAAGATCGAATGTCATATCCTTTCAGCCATATACGGCGGACGAGATACGGGATATAATAAAACAGAGGGCGGAACTGGCACTGAATCCCGGTTCCATAACATCGGATTCCATAGAGCTTATGGCGGAGATATCTTCAAGGGACGGTGACGCAAGATATGCCATAGAACTCCTTGAAAGGGCTGCGCTCGTTGCTCAGGCAAACGGGTATGACCAGATAAGGGCCGAACATGTGAGAAAAGCCGCATCGGAAAACAGCATAATCTCAGGGGAAGAATCCGTTGAAAATCTGGGAAAACAGGAACTGCTAGTCCTCTTATCGGCCCTGCGCAAACTGAATGCCGATGCCTATGCCACAACGGGAGAGGTAGAGGAGGAATACAAGGTGGTATGCGAAGAATACGGTGAAAAAGCGAGAGGCCACACACAGTTCTGGAAATACCTGAACACACTCGAACTGGAAGGCCTGATATCCACTGAGCTCGTAAGCAAAAAAGGAAGGACGAAAAGGATAGGCACCGACCTTCCGGTGGAAGATATGACATCCCTTGTTGAGAAAAGGCTGGGAATATGAGAGGGCGCTCACAGGTTCGATGCACCGGTCCGGATATTTTTCTCCCACCTCTAATGCGGTGAATGGGCAGCACAGTCAGGAAGGGAATCCTTATCTGGTAGTGCCAACTGTATCATTTCCCAGTCACCTTCATGTGAATCCCCAATATCCAAGTATCAAACCAATAAGCATATAGAAAGCAATAAGTGTAAGGAAAAGAGATATTAGAAATATAACATAAAAAATCCTTAGATCTATTTTTTGTACTCCTTTCTATGTAGTCGCACATAACCAAAGAGTATAAGCAAGATTATTAGTATTAACGGGCTCTGTGCCATTAAGAGTGCAAATGTTATTCTATCATTATCCGGAACAGAAAGAATATAGGATAAAACAATATAGAATAATAAAACATAATTGACTAAAAATGAAGATACCCCGCAGCTTGCTGCGGTTGGGTTCTTCATTTCTTCCGCCTCAGAGCATTTTCAATGACCGTACATACCGCTTTAGTGGCCTTTCCCGCATTAGCACACCTCTCATACATAAAATGCTCTCGTCTCTTTTCAAATTCTTTTCCGAACTTCTCGTCGCTTATCTCTTTCAGAATATTTTTTATATCTTTTCCTTCATTGATTACGAGTCCCAAACCATAGTCCGTGTATGTTTTGAGAGAATGGCTTTTAACGAGGTTCAAAAGAAGTACGGGTTTTCCGGCGAATACTGCTTCCATACCCACAGTGGAGTTTTTTATAAGTACGGCATCAACCGTCCTGAGAAGCTCATATGTATCCGCATCTCTTCCAATAATAGTAATATTTAAGCCGTATTTTTTGGACATTTTTCTGTACAATTTCGCTTTTTGGTTCTCTCCGGGGTGTAATTTTATTATCAAATGCCATTCTTTCATGGAAACCATCTGAGAAAACACATTATCCGCATTTACCAGATTTTCACCACTTTTTGACATGCTTTTGTCGTGAGTTTGTGTTGCCCACAGGAGATATTTCTTTCCTTTGGGTATTCCGTATTTATTCAATATGTCATCCTTGCGCTCTGATGATTTTTTAAAAAGAGCATCGTATCGCGGGGCGCCGGTCACGACTATTTTTTCCGAGGGGAACGAGCCATATGTTTCCAATAGTTTTTTTTCATAGTTTCCATACACACATGTTTTATCCGGCAATACATAGTTTATGTAATCATCATCCTGAGCTATGTTGTCCGGAATATGAAAATAAGATGGATGGCCGTGATATATTATCCCATGTTGTATGGCCACGACCGGAATGCCAAGTTTTTTTGCTGCAACCACAGCAGGATATCTCAGTGCTCCCGTCTCGTTATAAAGAACAATCAGCCGAGGTTTCCTTTTTTTGAACAATTCCATATATGTCTGGAGAGCGCTCTTTGCTTCGGAGTAGGTCGTATTGAGTATGTAGGAGGATACAAATCTCAATCCGAAAGTTTTTTTCTCTTTAAATTTGTATGGATTTATCGGTAAAATATGGGCTTCGTTTTTTAGGTGCGGCAGAACACCGGTGAATTTTTTTAATTTATTGCTAGGTACCGGAGGAAAGAGCATTTCCACAGAAAGGTTCATCTTTGCAAAGCAGTTAAGTAGATTCTGTGCAACATTATCTTCATATTCACCGTTTTTCCTTATGATAGCTTTCATGCTTCCTATGAAAATCAAATCTCTGTGTTCGTCATTCATGAGAAAGTCCATATTTTTTTTAGAATATATATATTTGATGAACAGCGAAAAAAAACGCTCTGTCATATGTAAAAATCCGGAAGGATGGTCTTTTTCCTCTGCATATGCAGTCCTCAGGGACCACCACAGAGAGACATTTTGAAATATAAAATCTCTTTTTCTTTTTATACCTTCGTTTTCCATCTCTGTCAGTAATCTTTCATCCAAAAATACCACCTATTCGACCATATCCCATCGTATGATATCGTCTTCGGATATTTTCTTTTTGGCCTTTTTCCCAATAAGTTTTCCCAATTCAGCCGGAGATATGCCTGTTCCGGGGCGTTTAAATGTTACCATATCTTCTTTGATGATCTCTCCTGCAGCGATATCTTTGGATGCGACTATGCTTCTTCTTGCATAGAGTCTCGATTTTTTTTCACACGGAACGATGTCTTTTTCCATCCTACCAATTATCTTTTTAGCCTTTTTTGCCAATTCCGTGAAATTTAGCATATCTTCCACATCCATAGAGTGGAAATGGTCATTTCCGGAGATTGTTTTGTCCAGCGTAAAATGTTTTTCTATTATCCGAGCACCGATTATGTATGCGGTGAGAAGGACATGCATGTCTTCGGATGGAAATGTATGGTCCGAATAACCTATAATATGTTCCGGAAATGTCTCTGTGAGTGAGCGAATCATTCCGAGATTGGCATCCTCATCTCTGGTGGGGTAGCATAGCACACAGTGAAGCAGAGCGATATCAATATCTTTTACATTCTTTATCCATTTTATTGCATTATTTATCTCTTCGATGCTTGATGCACCGGTTGATAATAGAATCGGCTTTTCTTTCTCTGCGATGTGTTCAAGAAAGGGTTTATTTGTAATATCCGAGGATGCAATTTTAAATGCAGGCATGAGGGGGTCGAGATAATCCACGCTATCCATATCAAAAGGAGTCGATAGGAAGATTATACCGAGATTTTTTGCGTGAAAAGCCAGCTCTCGGTATTCATTCTCTCCAAAACGGTCATATTTCTTAAAAAGTTCGTATTGGGATTCAGTCTTTTCTTTGGAAAGGTCCCAGTATGCCGGCGATTTTTTAGAGGCCAGTGTTCCGGCTTTATATGTCTGGAACTTTATGGCGGCGGCTCCACCCCTTTTCGCCTCAGAGATCATGAGTTTTGCCGCTTCTATCGGTTCTATGGATTTTTTTGCCGCTATATCGTAGTAATTAACCCCTGCTTCCGCTATTAAGAACGGCAGGCTTTCATCCGAAACGACCGCATCACCAATTTTTATTTTTCTAACCATTTTAATTCCTCCTAGGTGGAAGTTTTATTTTCTTCAGTTTTTCACCACCGATAGTGGCGTTTCGAGAGCGTTTTTCCCAGTACATATGTTTCTCGATTGCAGAGACATGTTCATCAAACAGATCTCTTTCTTCATAAAAAATGTTGTGTCTTTCATAGGGGTCTTTCACCAGATCATACCCTTCTGCAACAGATGTTTCGAAGTTGAATATATACTTATATCTTTTAGTCCTATATGAAATCAAATACTTTCCTGTTTCCATGGACAAGGTGACTTTCCCACCCATCGTAAGAGTCTCACTTATCACACCCTCGTTTTTTTCGGAAACGGTTTCTCCGTTGCGCTCCATATACGGAAGCATACTTTTACCCGTGAATTCAGAGATGTTTCCTATACCGACCATATCAGAAACCGTGGGCGCTATATTGATAGTTCCTATGGGTTCATCGATTTCCATGCGATAACCAAGTTTTGGAATTCGAATCATAAGGGGTACATGTATCAGTTCATCATACATTTTGGCTTTGTGACTGAAGTCTCCATGTTCCATAAACTCTTCGCCGTGATCCGCAGTGATTATCACAACGGTGTTATCCCACTCATTCTTTTCTTTAAGGAATTCAAACAGATTTCCAATCTCGGAATCAATATATTTTATAGAAGCAGCATATAGTTCCCTTATTTTTTTTATCTCCGAGTCGGATGCGGGGTGTATTCCACGATATATCTTGTCTATGGAGGAGAGGTCTTTTTTGGAATATGTGCAAAAGTCTTGAGGTGGTATTACCGGATGATGAGCATCCATATAATGCAGCCACGCAAAGAATTTACCAGTTCCCTTATTAAGAAATGAATAGAAATCATTGTTGATCGTAGAGGCCCTTTCATACGGGAGGTCTGTTCCCTTGAATCTGGAATGTATATCTTTTTTCACATGATACATTTTTAGTTTTGTTTTTTCAATCACAGAGGCCTTTCCCGTTTCGTTAGCATCTTTCTCTTTTTTGATATGATCTTCAAAGATATCGAAACCTCGGTTGTATTTGTATGATCTCGACAGATACGGATTGGAATGAAACGCTCCCGTACGATATCCGTTTTCCCGTAAAACTTCTGCGATGCTTTTGCGTATCGACGATATTCGAGGGTAATCGGAATACATCAAAGGATAGGTTGAAGTAATAAGTGCAGGAAAAGATGCAGGGGTGGAAGATCCTGCCGATATGGCATTCTTGAAAATAACGCTTTTTCGGGATATTTCGTTAAGATATGGTGTGAGATGCCATGACTTTTCATACATCCAACCGGCGTGATCCACCCTAAAACAGTCTATGGTAATGAATAGAACATTCAAATCTTTCAAGTCCATTGAATCGAACCCTTCGGGCATTATTTAGATGACCAATACTTCTCATATATAATCTTTATTACTCTATCCAGGCCGCCCTTCATGTCAAAATTCAGTGCCTTTTCATGCATTTTCACCCTCACCTCATATGAAGAGATCATATTTGATAAGGAGTCGAAAATTTCTTTCTCACTTACATTTTCCGCCATGCCCAGATATTCCACGCATTTGCTGTTATGTACGAATAGATGTCTGGATTCCCGCTCGTTTTGAGATATGGATATGCATGGAACGCCCATAGAGGCCACTTCATATATCGTCCTACCATTTGAAGTCATGATGATATCCGATTCCCGCATCTCTTTAGCTACTATTTTCACATCTTCTTTTATTTCGACATGAACACCGAGATTTCTTGCATCATTAACCGCTTCATTCAGTTCTTCGAGATGTGAAAACGCCGGACCTATTATAATATGTATATCTAGGTCTTTTTTCTTTAATTTAACTATTGCATTCAGGGATCTGACAGTCAGGTTGTTCGGATCCGAACCTCCGAAAATAAGAAGTATTTTTTCGACATCTCTTTTAATGTGTTTTTTAGGCGGGAATATTCTGAACTCATCTCTGAGGCAGACATATTCATATCCGAAATAATGATTGGGCGGAGGGTTCGTATTCTCATACAATGCGTTTATGACTAGGTCCGCCATATCCGCTCCGCTTCCAAGGTCTTCAAAATTAACAACAAAATAGCCAATTCTTTTCAATGTAGATATGTACTTTTCATCCGTATCCAGTATATCATTGATTATTATGTGCCCATCAAGTTCTTTAAGAAGTTCGTAAAGCTCATCTTCGTTTTTGAATGTAAAAAACGGATAGTTGCTCTCTTGGATTTTTCTTATCGCTATTGCTTTATCTTTTTTTATAAGAAAAATAACATCATTGTATATACTTAATGCCTGAGCCAGCGTAAATGCCCTATAAACATGGCCCATGCCCATTTCCCGATCCCCATCAACTCTGAGGAATATCTTCAATTTTTTAAGCCTGTTCTCCGCAATCCACCAGTCTTCTTCAGAATCGATATCAACGGACTCTTCTTCCGGTACTGAAAAAAGAAATTTTCTCTCTCCGAACCTACTGTCTTTTTTAACGAACTCTCTTTTAGTGATGAAAAAGGCCCCTGTTTCTCTGTATAACGATTCAAGTTCCTGTCTGTTTTTTCTTTCTCGATACATTGGCTTGAATCCCTTTTCTGTTTTTTTCCAGTATAGGTGGCGTTCTTCTTTGGAAGCTATCACGGTGTCATATCCCTCTGAAATGCACTTTTCTATGGCTGTATCCAGGGTTTCAGTTGAGAGTAGGGGACTTGTGGGTTGAACGGTAACTACATAATCATATCTTTTTCCCTCTTCATTTTCCAGTCGATATACAGAATCGAATATGACCGGGTCGAGAGTAACTTCATCACCGGCAAGTTCGGGGGGTCTCTTTAAAACCTTGGATCCATACAATTTTGATAGTTCGCCTATTTCCTCATCATCCGTGCTGACAACAATATTGTCAATGTATTTCGAGGATTGGCATGTTTTTATCACATAGGAAATAAGAGGCTCTCCGTTCAGTATCCTTATGTTTTTTCTGGGAATGCCTTTGCTTCCACCTCTGGCAGGGATTATAGCGACAACTCTTATTTTCTTGTTGTTGAACATATCTTTCATTGCTCTTTCAATCATTGATTTCTCCATTTAAACTTTGCCATATTCTCTATTTCTCCGAGTGTCAGAGGTTCAAGTAAAGAAGTGAAATTCTGCGACCCTTTATGGAAGAATGTCTGGATTTTGCGGCCACCACCATATCGGCATACGGCTTTTCACTCCGACGGTATTTCGATGCAACAGCTTTGAACACATCTTCCCTTTTACTGTATATCCTCAACTCGGAACCTAGAATTTTGTTTATCTTTTCAACCATTGATAAGGCATTCTTTATTTTTGATATGTGAATCGCGTCATCAAGAACAAAAGTACATGTTCGAATATGATTTCCCCCGTCCACCCACAATGCGGCAGGTAATGAAAGAAGTCTTCTATCAAATGAATCTACCATTATTAGAAACGGTTTGGACATAAGTGTGTATCTCTCGATGACATCTAAATAATCCCCCACCTCAAAATGCAGTACGACCCCCTCTTTTCTCTCCATTTCTTTGATTATGCTCTCGGCCTCTTTTCTCTGCGACTCCATCAGCGTCTTTTTCAGAACATCCAGCATATCCGAGTTAAGAACATATGCACTCTCGCGCTCCATCTTCTCGAACAGGGTCTCGTCAACCACATAGAGTATGTGAATCTCATCGCATATCTTCTGTGCCCTGCGGAGTGCTCTCTCATTCTTCATTTCCTGAGTTACAGGTATAAGACATCTTATCTTCATTACCATACCCCCATGAACTTCCATACCGTCATGGCGACGGCGTATATCACGACTATTCCCGCGATATTAGCAAATATTCCAACTTTCAGCAGGTCTTTTTGTTTGTAATATCCGGTGCTGTATGTTATCATGTTGCCGGGAGTCCCGACGAGGAGGGTGAATGCGAATCCACCCGCGATGGCGATGGCCATGGATGTGGCTATGGGGTCAAGCCCTGAAACGGTCGCCGAAAGCCCCATCCCTATGGGAAGCATAAGGGCAACTGCGGCAGTGTTGCTCATGAACTCGGTGAATACCACGGTTATGGCTATCACTGCTAGCAGCAGTATCTCAGGCCTCGAACCGACAATGGATATTATCTCATCCGCTATCCATGTGGTGGCACCTGTTTCAAGAAGCCCTTTCCCGAGTGTTATCGCCCCACCGTAAAGCAGTAAGACACCCCATGGTATGGCTTTTTCCACATCCTTCCAGTTTATAACTCCGGACAGGAACATGGCCGTAGCGCCGATTATCGTGATTATGGCAGTTCCAAGGCTTCCGAATGTGAGCAGAAGTATTACCGTAGCCGCTAGGATTCCGCCCGCTTTCATCTCGTCCACGCTCATCTTTTCCTTTGATTCTTTTTTAACAGGTATGCGCTCTTTTTTCGTCGGAAACATCACCGTGATGAGTACCCAGACTACGGGAAGCATTATCAGCACTATCGGCAGGGCCATGATGCTCCATTCCAGAAATGTTATCTGCCGTCCGCTCTGTTCCGCTATAAAACTCACGGCATAGGGGTTTCTCGCGCCCCCGAGGAGTGTTCCTACACTTCCTATGGAACAGCCGTATGCCAGAGCGATCATTCCTGACTTTCTGAGATTCTCGTCATCGAACACGCCGGAAATCGAAACCGCAACAACAGGTATGAGGAGGCTTACGACCGCGTGCTCGGACATCAGGAACGAAAGTGAGGTACCGAGAAGAAGAACTCCAAGTATGAACACTCGCGGCGATGAGCCGAATCTCTTCAGCATCCCGACCGAGAGACGAATATGAAGTCCGCTCTTCTGGAAGCCGGCGGCAAGTATGAAACCGCTTATAAGTATGAATATGGCCTCGTTCCCAAAAAAGGAAAAGACCTCCGTGTAATCGAATATGCCCAACAGAGGGGGGATTATCATTATCAAAATACCGGACATTCCCAGCGGGAGAGCCTCGGTAACAAAAAGAAATACGGCGAATATCATTATCCCAATCATCATTTTGGAATCGTATGTCAGGCCCTCCGGTGTCGGAATAAGATAAAAAATTAAGAGGATTGAAAGAGAAGCCAGAAAAAGCCATCTCTTTATTTTCATCTCCTTAATCGACATAGCCCCTCTCTTTCAGGAGTGCCATGACCTTTTCCACGCTCTCGTCAAGGCTTTCTTTATCGGTTTCAACGATGAGCTCGGGATGGTCGGGTTCTTCATACGGGTCGTCTATGCCGGTGAACCCCTTTATCTCTCCAGCCATGGCCTTTTTGTACATTCCCTTTACATCCCTCTCTATGCAGACATCAAGCGGCGCTTTAACGAATATCTCCAGGAAATTCTCGTTTATGGACCTTGCAAAGTCCCGGTTCTCCCTGTAAGGGCTGACGAATGTGCAGAGGACTATGCCCCCTCTTTTGGAGATAAGCCTCCCCATCAGGCCGATATACCTCAGGTGCTTGTTCCTTCCTTCCTTGGAGAAGTCCCGGTTCTTTATGAAATCCCTAACGGTGTCCCCGTCCAGAAGTTCCACATCATATCCTTTCTCGTCCAGTCTCTTTTTCAGCTCCCTTGCTATGGTGGTCTTTCCGCAGCAGGGAAGTCCTGTGAACCATACTGTCACTCCTTTCTTATTCATTTTATCTACCTCTTTCTGTTTCTGTAAAGCGACGGGTCAACGGCTTTCATGGCCGAATCCACATCAAGAGCCCCTTCTAGGAACTCATTTATCCTTTCTATTTCCTTTCTGGGTTCCTTTAACACATCATTGTATTTTACTATTATGTGCGGAATCCCTTTCTCTTTCATAAGTTTCATGGAATATCTGTTCAGTCTTTCGAAGATATCCCTCTCTTCCATGACCTTGGAGTCACCGGACATCTTCTTCATGGATTCCATTATCTCATCCAGTTCTCTCGTCATATAGATTATCCTGTAATCTCCCGGAGGAAGGAATTTCAGGCCGTAAGCGGTTACCTTTATGACCTTCCCATCATATTCATCCATGGGGAAAACACCCTCGATCAGGCGGTTTATGACCTTTCCACCTTCAAGCTCAAAATAACCCTTAGGATTGTTCTCATCAGGCCTTCTCTTCTCATCGAAGGCAACATCCATTCCGCCGTGCAGAAGTATCTGCATCATCATCGAAGTACCGGAGCGCTCCAGACCGGAAACTATGTAGTTCGTCACCTCAATTCCTCCAGTATCTCATCGAAGAATTCTTCGCCGTCCCCTTTCGGAAGCACGACCCCGACGACCTCCTTCTTTCCGCCCGCATTGTATCCCTTATCCTTGGCGCGCCGTATGTAAGCGGAAACATCCATGTCCGGGCTTCTCAGATATATCTCATCCCGGTCCGACTTCTCATTGAGAACAAGTGCGGTCTTTCCTATATCCCATGCGATTTTCCTTGCAACCGCCGAGATTATATGGTGTTCGGTCCTCATTTTCAGCACCATCAGATTTCCGATGTCCTCGGCACTGGCGACCATGTCATCTATCTCTTTTTCAAGTATCTCCTCGTTTCTGTTGAGTTTCTCGCTGTTAAGTATCGCATCGAGGTCATCTGTCAGAAATACATTCTCCAGAACTTCCTGTCTTTTGAACATCTTGTAACTGGAGTCAAGGAGGAGGGCGGCCCTTTCCATCTCTTCAAAACTTCGCCCGCTCTCTTTCAGGTATTTCTCAACCATTGCCCCCTGAGGGCGGTCGAATATCTTCTTTCCAACATCTCCGACCATTCCGAGTATGACCCGGTGGTCCACGGGAAGCCCGAGTTTTTCCCGTATCACGAGGGTGGCGGAGGGATAGGTCTCCCCATCAAGATGAGGATTTATGTGAGCTTTAGCACATTCCACCTTTTTCGTTATATGGTGGTCGTATATTGTCAGTTCCGCGAATTCACAGATGTCCGCCGCATTGCCGAGGCTCATATCCGCAACCGTAATCCGGTCATAGGGGCGCAGAGCATTCAGGTCCTCCTCATCGAGGAAATAATTGCCTATCTTCGGAGTGAAATTCTCATCCTTACCGAACTTCTCCATGAGCAGGGAGGCGGAGCATATGCCGTCGGTGTCCCAGTGGTGCAATATCATCATTCCACCAGTGGGTTGTCGAAGCTTATTATCGCATCGGCAACTTCCGGCCTCATCATGTCCTCCGGAGGCCTCTTTCCCTCTACGAGCATCTGCCTTATGGCTGTTCCGGAGAAGTTTATCTGGTGCTCGGAACCCTCATGCGGACATATCTTGTCGCTGACAACGGCCCTGCATTTGTCGCAGTAGTAAAACGAACGGAAGAATATCGGCTCTATTCCGAGGTCCGGGTACTCTCTGAATATCTTGTGTGCGTCAAAGGGCCCGTAGAACTTGCCGACTCCCGCATGGTCCCTTCCGACTATGAAGTGGGTACAGCCGAGGTTCTTCCTCATTATGGCATGGAATATCGCCTCTCTGGGTCCCGCATATCTCATCTCGGTCTCTATTATGGACATCGTTGCAGTGCCTTTTGGGTAATATTCCTCAAAGAGCGCTTCATAGGCTTTGATTATCACATCGTCTCTGAAGTCTCCTTTCTTCTTCTTTCCTATAAGAGGGTTTATCAGAAGCCCGTCAACGACGGTGAGCGCTGCCTTCTGAACATACTCATGCCCTATGTGGGGGGTGTTCCTTGTCTGGAAACCTACGATTTTCTTCCATCCTTTCTCTCTGAAGAGAACGCGGGTATCCTCGGGCCAGAGCCTGTACTCGGGGAACTGCGTCGGCGGGTCCTCAAGCAGCAGTATATTGCCACCCACAAGATGGTCTTCCATGGCAAACACGTTCTGCACACCGGGGTGCTCCATGGAATCGGTGCCAAATACGGACTTCGCGTATCTGACCTTATCATATTCATAGATATCTTCGGCATGCAGTATCCCCACAGGTCTTCCATCATAGACAAGGGCAATCCTGTCGCCTTCCTGTATGTCTTTGAGTTCTTCCTCCGAGAAATCCAGCACTATGGGCACGGTCCATGGAACATCGTTCTCAAGCCTTCCCTCTCTGAGCACATTGTCGAAGTCCTTCCAGACCATATAGCCCTCAAGGGGTGAGAAGAGCCCATGCCCTATGTTGGCAAGGTCCCTGAACTTATCCAGGGATATCTCCTTTTTTGGTAGGTCTTTTGCCTCCTCCTTCGTCCTCCCGTCAAAATCTATCCTTTTTACAAGCTTCCCGCCGTGTGGTGCTATCATTTCATCTCCTCTTAATCCATATAGCCCAGGGACCTGAGCCTTTCTTTGACCTTTTCTTCATCCTCTTCTGTGAGCGTTTCCTCTTCTTCGTCCTCCGAGAGTATCTCTCTCAGGACATATGTCACATAACCGTCCACGGATTCGAATCCCGTGTCCTTTATCCTTCCCTCTATGCTCCTGTAAAGGCTGGCAGGTATGGATATCTGTTTCCGTTTTTCCTCTTCCATCGGAATCACCTTTCTGTGTGGCCCACATATAAGAGATATAAAAAGGATTTGTCCCGAGGGGCATTGGGACAAAACTATCCGACCCCCCTCACACTGAAAACATTATGAAGGATACCTATAGCGAAAACAGCCATCTCTCTCCTGTCTTCCCTTTTCTGCCTTATCTTCCATCCGAATCGCCTTTTATCGGATGAAAATCCACTTTCACT